>JAKQGS010000023.1 GCA_029556045.1 Pseudomonadota bacterium
GCGGACCAGGTTGGGCAGATGAAATCCAAGCAGATAGGCCATCGCCTGTTTCTTGGGATCCAGCAGGTAGCGGTGAATATCGTCACGGTCGGTGGTGAACAGGCTCCATAGGGCTTTGATTTGAGGGGCTTCCCGCCGGATGACACCGTCAACCGGACCGCCTTTTTTGATTGGCTCCAATGCGGCGTGAGCGCGCAGACGGGCAAACTGCCATACGGTTTGACGCCATGCGGACACGACATCCGCAGCCAACTGGTAGACCGGCTCTCGGTGTGAGGCTTTGGTGCTGCTTTCCAAGGTTTCTGATCCTATTCTGGATTTGCCATTTAAAGGGTGATAAGGTGCGCAGGGCGTCGTCATTATCATAATTTGGTGAAGATTGCGAGGAAGTCGTTGGAGACCACTAATCATCAGGAAAATCAGCCGATTGGAGAAAGTTCTCCCCTGCATGTTAAAAAGCCGGCCTGGTTGAAGTCCAAGATACCCACCGGTCAATCCTATTTTGATATCAAACGGGATCTGCGTTCGAAAAACCTGTTCACGGTCTGCGAAGAAGCTAAATGTCCCAATATATCGGAATGTTGGGGGGCCAATACGGCGACTTTTATGATTCTGGGAGACACCTGTACCCGCGCCTGTCGGTTTTGCAATGTTAAGACCGGTAATCCCAACGGCTGGCTGGATCCCGAGGAGCCGGACAAAACCGCTGAAAGTGTGCGGCTTATGAATTTAAAATATGCGGTCATCACGATGGTGGATCGGGATGATCTGCCGGATTTTGGGGCAGCCCACATTGCCCGGGTCTTTGCGGCTGTACGCCAGGCTTCTCCGCAGACCAAAATCGAATTTTTAGGGGGGGATTTTCGGGCGGACCGCGATGCCATCAGTCTCATGTTAAGGGACGGCCGACCTGAAGTATTTGCTCACAATGTGGAAACTGTCGAGCGACTCACTCCGCGGGTGAGGGACCGGCGGGCCACATATCGTCGTTCTTTGGAAGTCTTGACGATGGCCAAAGAGCTGGCACCTTACCCGGTCCTTACCAAAAGCGCACTGATGCTGGGACTTGGGGAGACTGAAGATGAAGTGATTCAGGCAATGCAGGACCTGCGGCAGCACGATGTAGACCTTCTCACCATCGGGCAATACATGCGACCATCCCGCCAGCATTTATCCATCAAAGCATGGATCGTACCGGAAGTCTTTGACCGGTTGGCCCGAATTGGGTTGGAACTTGGATTCTCGTCCATTGCCAGTGGTCCCTTGGTGCGAAGCTCCTATCGGGCGCACGAATTTTATCAAAAAGCCATGCGGGATCGTGTACCATCGGATTCTGTGTAACGATCTGTCCTCTCTGTTGAAAGTCATGGCATGTCGTCTTCGGCCAACGCGCCCACATCATCTGTTGCGGAAAATGCGGAGAGCATACCGCGTATGAACCCAATGGCATGGATCCTTTATGCCTTTCTGTTCGTCGTCCGGATTTGGCCGGCCTCCCAATTTCACACGCTTGCGGGCCTGATTCGTCTAATTCTTCGTCCGATCATGGGAAAAGAGCTGCAAAAGATGAGGCGCAACCTGCATATCGTCTGGGGTCTTCCTCCAAAATCCCATTTTTCCGAAATGTTTGTCAGACAGGTGGTCCGTCACCAGATCATCTGCACCTTGGAGTCGCTGCGAGCGTCCTTTGATCCCCGGATTGTTCAAGTGGCGGGATTTGAGACGCTGCAGCTTCGGATGAAAGAATTGTCCGCAACGGAAAAGGGTGTGATTGTTATCACTGGGCATATGGGCAGTTGGGAATTGGTGGGGCATTACTGCGCGGTGGCAAGCGGGCAGAGGTTTCATGCATTGGCAAAACCCTCTTCGGTTCCGGGTGTCAGTGCCGTTCTCGAGCGGATGCGGGGGCGCATGAATATTGATGTGTTGTGGACTAATCGTAAATCCTTGTTGCGCCAAATGATCTCCCTACTGCGGTCAGGTAAAAGTCTGGGATTTGTGATGGATCAGAAGCCGGAGGGGCGTCGGGGGCCGGTGGTTAATTTTTTTGGTTGGCCTACAGAATTCGTGACGGGGCCGGCGGCGATGGCTCGTACCACCGGTGGCGCAGTCATAGGCATTTTTTGCATGCGGGAAGGTCCTTGGCGATATAGAATATTATCCAACGTACTGTATCCCCTTGATCAGGGTAACCAGGACGAACAATCGATGGTGCAGGTCATGGCGCAGGAAATCGAGCGGGTTATTCGTCTGTATCCGGAGCAATGGACATGGAACTATCGTCGATGGCGTTTTGACACGCGAGAAAATGGATAGGACATAGCGTGAGTTCATTTAAAAAATTTTGGCCGAAAACTGATCTGACCCTGGTGCAGGCCCACGAGCTGTTTGTGGCCCTGCTGGTGTGTTGGCAGGCCAGACCGACCACGGTATCTCTGGTCATAGGCGCAGGCTTAAGTCTGGGGGGACTCGCTCTGCGTATTTGGACATCGGGATACCCTCGTCCCTGGCAGTCGTTTGCGGTCTACGGACCCTACCGTTTTGCCCGGCATCCCTACCACCTCGGCAGCTTTCTGGCATTGATTGGATTCTGTCTGGCTGGCCGTTCCGCCTGGGTTACGGGCATTATGCTGGCGGGGACTGGTCTGATCTTTCGTTCCATTATGAGGGAAGAAGAGGTCACCCAGGACCGGATTGGGGGACCTGCGTTTCGAGACTACCGGACACAGGTATCTTCGCTGCTGCCAAATCTGGTGCCTTACCCTGTTTCGCATGGATATAACCACACGTTTTCATTGAGCTATGCCTTACTTAAAGGGGAGCGTCGCGAACTTGATTCTTTTGTGTTACTCATGGTGGGGTACGGGCTGCTTTATGGGATAACCCAACTTCAAAACGCCGCTGTTGTGCAGATGTGGTTGGCTGGATTTCTGGCCTTCGGGCTGGCGCTGCGATTCTTTTGGCCTTATATCCGCCAGCAAGTCCATGAATGACTGGTATGACACGTATGACATGGGAAATGTCTAGTAAATATAGTTAGGGAGATTAATGTGAAAGAGCCGAACTGCACACCTTATCCGGATTACTATTTAGTTAATGACCTGCTGACAGAGGAACAACGCCTGGTCCAAGCCAGTGTGCGGGACTTTGTTAAAAAGGAAATGGAGCCGGTCGTCAATGAATCTTACATGCAGGAAAAATTTCCCACCCATCTGATCCCTAAATTGGGTGAATTGGGAGTTTTAGGTGCCAACCTCAAAGGATATGGGCTGCCTGCCATGGACAACATAGCCTATGGCCTGATCATGAAAGAGCTGGAACGCTGTGATTCCGGTTTCCGCAGTTTTGCATCCGTCCAGGGAGCATTGGTGATGTTCCCGATTCATGCCTACGGCAGCGAAGCCCAAAAGCAGGAGTGGCTGCCTAAACTCGGCAGCGCCGAGGCAATCGGATGCTTTGGTCTGACGGAGGCGGATGGTGGATCGGATCCCGGTGCAATGAAAACCCGGGCAGAAGACAAGGGGGACCATTGGTTATTGAACGGCTCGAAAATGTGGATCACCAATG
>JAKQGS010000026.1 GCA_029556045.1 Pseudomonadota bacterium
GAAGTTCAATCGCTTTCATGGCCAGTTCCCAAGGTTGATCGAGAATGAATATTTTATGACGCAGGTCGCCCGAAAGCTCGGCTTGAAGACCATCAATTGCCAGCTTCTTACGATTGCGAACACACTTGTGTTCATGTCGGAACGGTATGACCGGGTTGTAGAGAATCAGAACTGGCCAATGCGATTACATCAAGAAGATTTTTGTCAGGCTTTGGGACGTTCTCATTTGACGAAATACGAGAAGGAAGGGGGTCCAGCGCTGGGCGATTGTGTTAACTTGGTCAGAAATCATCTCAGTTTGCGGGACGTTGATCAGATTGTCCGATGGATCCTTTTCAATCTGATCCTTGGGAATTCCGATGCCCACGGCAAAAACATTTCTTTCCTCTACGATGCATCGAGAAAAATACGATTGGCTCCGTTTTATGACCTGGTTTGCACGCGGGCATACGACGGAATCGATCGTAACCTGGCGATGGCTATAGGGGGACGTTTTGATCCTGATACGATCGGACAGGATCAATTGCATCAGTTGGCAAGCAACATCCAGGTGACCACTCCCTTTCTGCGAGAACAGTTGAAGGCGATGTTGGGAGGTTTGCCGGTAGCGATTGCGTATGGGAAGGAGTGTCTTGAGAGGTCTGGCGTACCTCAAAACCAGATGGAGCATGTTTATGTAAAAATAAACAAATTAGTAAAAAGATCGCAGAGGTTGCTTTCGGCTTAGTTCAGAGGAACGATGGTATTCCTGAATATGGAATGACAAATGAAATGGCCTCTACTCTACCGCGGTAGGTTGTTGTCTTCGAGGTGGCATTGATCGACGGGGACCTCCCAGCTCTGGGTGGTTTCGCCGTTGATTTCAAAAAGGATATGGGTTGCGGCATCATTGAGAAGTGTTGTGAGCCTAACGGTGGTGAGCTCCAGAGACTGGGGATCTACCGCATGGCAGGTGTTGGAAAACTGACTTTCACGGGCTGACGATGGCTCGCAGCGCACCAGTGGGATCAGGGTGGTGGGTATCACCTCCAGGTGATCCGGGGATTTTTTCGTCACCGCCACAATCGTAAAAAGATCGTAAGTAATGGGTAAAATCTGTAACTCTCCCCCATACGGATTGGTCTGCTGATCAGGAAATCCTGCCGGGATGGTGCAGATGAGGGATTGGGGGGCTTGATCGCCATTGGGTGATACCAGTCCCGCGTGGGCCGATTGAGAGCCAACGAGGATAAAAAATACAAATCCAATCAATAGCTTGAAGTCATTGTGGCGCATGGGTTTCATCACCTCCCTTGGGGTGGAAGGCTTATAAGGCATCAGCAGGGTGGCTGTCAACGAAAGCCGGCCATGAAATGAATCCCCTAGGGTGGGGAGGCAGCGAGTTGACGGGTTCAATTGAAGGTGTGGATTGGCGTTATTCGATGGTTCCCATCATGAAAATTTGGGTGGCCAGAATAAATCCCCCCACTTCGTAGATGCCAGCTCCCAGCAGATTAAAACCTCCCGCGAGATTGGCGCGGTGGCCCGGGCTGGTGATCCAAGTGGCCACCATTTTTTTTCCCAGTGCGTCGGCGTCGTTTGACGTTTTAGTCATGGCCAATAAATTTTCGCTCATGGTTTTGGCTTTTACCACAGCGTCGGGAAACCTTGCTTTAAGAGCTTCAAGGCGTTCGCTGGGGAAACCGCTATGGCTGATACCTCCTGCTGCAGCCTCCTGCCGTGACCAGTTCCAGGCTGCATAAGAAAGGTGCGAGTCCAGGGTTAACATGGTGGTCAACCCCAGAGAGGCGCGGTATTCGTTGGTATATTTTAGAATGGCAGCCTCGACATCGCAGGCAAATGTATTGCCATCGATACAGGATGATGAGGCCTCACCATCGGTCCCTCCGGCTGGGTTGGGGAATTGATTTCCATTTTCGCGAGAGATGGTTCCTGCCGGAGCCTGATCAGCATCAGCCGCTTTGTTGTCGTCCTCTTTGGAGCAAGAGGTCGTGAATAATAATATTGATATCAAAATCGTTCGAAGTTTCTGGGTCGTGCGGAATTCTTGAGACGTCATTTCATCCCCTCCCGGTGCCTGCGAAAAAAATGAGGTCACAACAGCACCACTCCTGCCTTATCGGGACGTGCGGGGGGATCACTTGAGGAGGCTAGGAAAGTCTAATGATAGTAATGGGATAATTTAGATAATTGAAATTGAAAAATGGGGTCGATTTATACGGACGGTAAAGGAACGCAGCTGCTTGCCAAATGAGGCAAACTTCCTCTGAAATCTATTTGGGAACAGATGAAGCTGTGGTTGCGGTCAGGATGCGATCCGCCTCCTCCTGGGTGTAACGGAAAAAAATGGTTTCCGATCGCTCCACCAGCCAGAGGCCGGCTGGCATGTCTTTGCGTTTTTTGACGTGCGCCTTGCGGGTGACATACACTTCCCCCGCCTGGTCCTGTTTGATTTTGGAATAATGCAGAGCCAGAATGGCGGCCTCCCGCAGCGTGGATGGATCCAGTGACTCACGATTCTCCCGGGTGGCGGGAATGATCACATGGGAGCCGGTCACACCGACGGCATGCAGCCAGTAGTCATTGGCTTTGGCTTTTTTGGTGAGTTCGTCATTTTCCGAAGCCCCCTTCCCCACCAGGATCCTTTGACCGGTGCTGGCATAGTAGGTCCGAAAGGGAGAGGCCACAGGAGCTGAGCTCTGACGAACCGGAGCCGCCTGCATTTGGGGCAGTTTGTGGCGCACAAAAAAGGCCGCCCGCTCGGCCGGTGACAATGGTTCATTGGCGAGACGGGCGATGTCCGTTTCAACCGCGTGAATATTGGCGGTGATCTGAGCCAGTTGTCGTTCGCCCATGGTGCGGGCTTTTTTTTGTTTTTTGATGCGGGTGAAATAAGCGTCGAGGTTGGAGCCCAGGGACTGATCCGGATCGAGGTCGATGCAAAGATCCGCATCCAAACCCGTCTGCAGGCCGTTGAGCAGCAGACAGTGATCGCTTTCCTTAACGAGATAACTGTAACTTTGCAGCATGCGGGCTTTGGTCTCAAGGTCGTGGAGATTCTCTTCAGAGGGGACCAGGGTCTTTTGCTTGTCAAAGGTTTTGCGAAGGGTTTTCAGGCGTCGCCGCAGGCGATTCAGCAGATCCCGCTGCTCCTGATCGATTCCGGGTGAGGTTTCCGCCGCCTCAGTAGGAGTCGGGGCTTCAGGAGAAAGGGAACGAGACAGGGTGACCATTAGTTCACCGCTGATTTCGCGAAATCGGGGGCTGGCAAAATCCGGCAAGGGCTCATCCCGCTTGCGCCGTTTGGTAAACGTGCCCTCCATGCCCCAGCCCATGTAGATGTCACCGTTTTGATGTACGATCAGTCCGAGGGGAGGTTTGCCGGCACGGGCCTGCACGTACCATTGAGCCTCCTCCTCCCCCGAGGCCCGAAACCGCAGCCAAATATCCTGCGTCTGTGTATCCACAAAGATACCGGTGATCAGTCCCTGGCGCAGGTATTTGCGTGCGATATTGGTAAAGGCAGCATCCGCATGCAGACCATCCGGTTTGACGTCCGTCAGCGTCAGACCAAAGTCCACCTGGGTGAGATTCAACACCACATAAAACTTTTTGGGTAATTCCAGAGGGCGACGATCGTTATGGCGGAGGATCTGCCAAACCACCGCGTAGTGGGGGCTTTGCCAGCATTTACCGGTGGCCAGAACCACATGAACCGATTCCGTCATGGCTGTTCCTTATGGAGAAGGCTGTGAGGCGGGTTCACCAGCAGCCTCCTCATCGTCCATTTGCGCTTCGTCCTCATCCATCTGGCGCTGCAATTCTTCGGCGCTGGGTGCTGGCGCGATGGCCTTGGGTTGTAGATCCGCCGGTGCATCACCGGACAGCACATCCGTCACCGTCGGGCTAGGCTGTTGCGTCGGGTCCTCATCCGCCGGAGGGCCTTCGGCAGCTCGTTTGGCCGCCTGCAGGGCTTCGATCTGCGCCATCACCTTGCGGTACTGATCCACTGGTCGGCCAAAATCCCCAGTGGCCAATGCACTCATGCGCAGAGAATCCGTGATGTAACCATTGGCCCGCATCAGGTCAATGATCTGCGCAAAACGCCGATGGCCAAACTTGGTGAGTCGCTTTTGACGCAACCCCTTGGACCAGGCATTGGGGCTAGGCAGCACCAGGGCCAGATTGGCCCCATGCTGGATGGTCAGCAGTTCCGGTTTGGTGGAAAAGTAATGTTTAGCCGCGGCTTTGATGCCGAACACGCCGTCACCAAATTCCGCCATATTGATATACCATTCCAGAATCTGATCCTTGGTGAGGATTTTTTCCATGATCAGGGTTCCAATGACTTCACGCGCTTTGCGGATGATGGATTTTTCGTTGGATAGAAACGCCATCTTCACCACCTGCTGGCTGAGGGTGGAGGCGCCACGCACATAACGGCCTTTGGCCATATTCAGGTGAAAACTTTTAACGATCTCCTCGTAATCCAGACCATTATGCTCATAAAACTTGCCGTCTTCCGCCACGATGATGGCGTAGAGGACGTGTCGTGAAACGGTTTTGATAGGCACCCAGGTGGCTGTGCCGGGACCAACTTTAAAGACCATTTGCCCGGACTTGGGCCAGCGCACGATTTCGATGGGGCCGGAACGCAGGCGCCACACCGGGGGAATAATGATGTAGATGACCAGAAGGCAGAGGGCAAACACCAGGGCCACCCGATGACGGCGCACAAACCGATTCCATGGTTTGCGGGTCTCCTGCGGCAGTTCGTCACCTGTGATGGGCTGTTCAGTTTTAGTTTTTTGATCGTCAACCATGTCAGTACGAGAGTTCGACCCCTTGGTTTTTCATACCCTTGATATTCTGGTAGAAGGCATCGTTCAGGTCAACTCCCCATTCCGTCTGCGGGGTAATGGACACATGGGCTTGTTTATAATCCAGGGTCAACTGCACCCGCGTTTTGCCAGGGTTGGCATCCACCAGTGATTTGATACGGGCCATGGTGGCGCGGTGCAGAGCGGTCTGTGCAGCATCCATTTGGCGGTTCGCGTGCAATCTGATGTTCACCCGCTTGACCACCTCCTTGCGGACCGCTTCCAGGGCGACCACACTTTCGGCTCGCACCTGAAGGGAGGTGTCATCAAAACTCTTGCGGATGGTGAGGTTCACCACCACCAGGGAATGTGTGGGGGGATAACCGGCAAATTCATCCGGCGGAAAAAACACCACCTCCGAAGAACCGGTGCGATCTTCCAGCATGAGGTAGGCCATACGACGGCCGCTTTTGGTCAAACGTTCCGAAATGGCGGATAGGAAGACCACCATCGGGGTGTTCTTCGCTCCAACGTTTTTGGGGATGTCGGCGATACGCAGTTTGCTGAATCGGCGAACATCCTCGGTGTACAGATCCAGAGGGTGACCCGTGATAAAGGAACCCAGCAGTTTGCGTTCGTATAACAACCAGTCCATCGGGGTGTCGTCGGAAGGTTGGATGTTCGCGGGATCATCCCAATCCGCCGCGGCAGGAGCGGAGGTGGTGGCCTCGTCTTCTCCCAGGTCAAAGAGCAGTCGCTGTCCGGCAGCGCGATTGACGTGCCGATTTTCGCTGTCCTTAACCATGGCGGGAATCACCCCCATGATCTGATTGCGGGTCATCTTGAAGTCATCCATAGCGGCCGCCTGGTTCAGCAGCTCAAACGTTTTTTTGCCCACCTTGTGCAGGTTGACCCGGCAGGCCAGGTCCGTCAGGGAGCGATAGGGACCATTCTTTTCCCTTTCTTCCACGAGGGGTTCGATGGACGCCGCCCCGATGCCCTTGATGGCCGCCAAAGCGAAGTCAATGGTCTTGGGAGCCGGTACGGTGAATTCGAGAAAACTGCGATTGATGCTGGGTGGCAGGACGGTGAATTTCAACCGCCGGCACTCTTCGATATAGCGGGTCACCTTGTCGGTATTGTCCATATCACAGGTCATGATGGCGGCCATAAACTGCTCGGGATAATACGTCTTTAGGTACGCGGTCTGGTAACAGACCAGGCCATAGGCTGCGGAGTGGCTTTTGTTGAAACCATACTCCGCGAATTTGGCCATCAATTCAAAGAGCTCATCGGCGATTTTTTCATCGATGCTGTTGGCTTTGCAGCCGTCCACAAAACGGGCTTTCTGCTGAGCCATCTCCTCCGGCTTTTTCTTACCCATGGCGCGACGGAGCAAGTCCGCTTCCCCCAGCGAGTAGCTGGCCAGGGTCGCCGCGATCTTTTGCACCTGCTCCTGATAGAGAATGATACCGTAGGTTTCTGCCAGGATCGACTCAAGCTGCGGCAGCAGATACTCGATCTCCTGGCGCCCGTGTTTTCGTTCGATGAAATCATCCACCATCCCGGATCCCAGTGGGCCCGGACGATAGAGGGCCATGATGGCCACGACGTCTTCAAAGCGGTTGGGCTTGAGGCGGCTGATCAAATCCTGCATGCCGGTGCTTTCCAGCTGGAAAATGCCGACCGAAAATCCGGTGGAGATCAATTCATAGGTCTTGCGGTCCGTCAGGGGAATGGTTTCAATGTTGAAGTCCGGATTCAGGCTCTTGCGAATAATCTGCTGCGCCTTGTGAATCACCGTCAGGGTTTTCAGGCCGAGAAAGTCAAACTTAACCAAACCGACTTTTTCGGCGTTTTTCATCTCATACTGGGTGATCAGACTGCTTTCCGGGGTGCGGTAAACCGGAACGTAATTATGCATGCCCCCCTCAGAGATCACCACGCCGGCCGCATGCACGGAGGTGTGTCGGCTCAGACCTTCGATCTGCAGGGCGAGTTTAAGGAGATCATCCACCAGGGGATCTTTTTTCGCTTCTTCCAGCAGCAGCGGTTCCCGCTCCAGGGCATCCGCCAGCTTGATATCCAGCTCGTCGGGGATCAGCTTGGCGATCTTGTCCACCCGCTTGTAGCCCAGCTCCATCACCCGTCCCACGTCCCGGATGGCGGCCTTGGCCTTCATTTTTCCAAACGTGGTGATCTGGGCGACGTTTTCTATTCCATACTTACGGGTCACATAAGCAATCACCTCGTCCCGGCGATCCTGGCAAAAGTCGACGTCAAAGTCAGGCATCGACACCCGCTCGGGGTTCAAAAACCGCTCGAAGATCAGGTTCAACGGGATCGGATCCAGGTCGGTGATGCGAAGGGCGTAGGCCACGATGGACCCCGCACCGGAACCCCGTCCTGGTCCCACGGGGATGTCCTGTTTTTTGGCCCAGTTGATAAAGTCCTGAACGATCAGAAAATAGCCGGGAAACCCCATCGAGATAATCACCTGCAGCTCATAGGCCAGGCGATCATCATAGACCTTGCGTTCCTCCGGTGTGAGAGGGCGACCCTGCAGCGCTTCCAGTCTTTCGATGCGTTCCTGCAGCCCGGCGGTGGCCAGGCGGATCAGGGCGTCGGATTCTTTCTCGCCCCCCTCCAGTTCAAACTTGGGTAGATAGTATTTACCGAACTCCAGTTTAACGTTGCATTGCTCCGCAATGCGGGCGGTGTTAGCCAGAGCTTCGGGCCATGCGGCGTAGGCAGCTTCCATCTCCTCATCGCTGAAAAGATGAAACCGCGCGTCTTTGATCCGCGAGCGGATCAGCGACATGGTGAGTTCGTTTTTAATGGCGGTCAATACCGCATGGGCCTCGCGATCGCTGTCCTTGAGATAATGAGAATCGCAGG
>JAKQGS010000032.1 GCA_029556045.1 Pseudomonadota bacterium
CCGGACAGGTCCAGCCCCGAGGAGGAGAGCGAAGATCATGATAGTCAAATTTCGGCGGCGTAAATCTCTCGTCCTAACACTGGCATTCCTGGCCGCAATGCTGGGTTCCGACCCAGCGCAGGGTGGTGCATTTTATGCAGATGCCGGTTACTATTCGCTTGAAGCCACGACCTCGAGCGGTAAAGCCAAACTCAATAATATTGGCATCTACAAATTGTCTTATGAGATGTATGTCAGCCGTTCCATCAGCTTTCGTCCTGGCTATTCCCTATACGCTTTAGGGACAAGTTATTCAGACCTGGGGTATGGCATCGATATCGAGAGTATGTACTATCCCCTGACCAACCCTCGCACGGAGCGGTACCAGGAAGGTGGCGTACAATGGACATATCGCGGTTTTTGGCATCCATATGCGGTTATTTCGTTTCACCAACGACAGTATCAGTCGATTCAATCGACCTATGCAGGATTAGGATTTGGACTAGGGATGGTTTTAAATCTATTTCAAGGTGTCAACGCCCACGCTGAAGCCAAGGGATTAGGTCTTAAAGGCCCCTCAGGAAGCCGACTGGGTGAAGTCCAATTCGTGGGCGGTATCGGTATCGAAGTGGACTAATCTGTTTGATCTTGATTCTACCACCACTTTTTCACCATCCGTATGGTATGGCCACAACGCTCGGGTATATAAAGATTGCCAACCTCATCGAATTCAATGCCCCAGGGTCCGCAGAGGGTCGCTTCGGTTGCGGGCACCCCTTCTTGACTGTTAAAAATTGAGGGTCGGCCTTGAGGAGTTGTGGGAGGTGGAGAGCCAACCCGTAAGGTTGTCGTATCGAACGCCGCATTGCGGTCCTTGCAGATCACGTTGTGAAGGCCGGTCTGTGCTGTCGTTTGCCCTTCAGCTATGCAGATTTGATTTTCAAAAGCGGCAATTCCAGAAGGCCTGGGTGTGGACGGCAAGGTGAAGATGGTCCGTATAAAGCCGGCGGGAATTGACACTCCACCGATGGTGACTGAGGAAGCACCGAAATTGGCGTACCGTATAAGCGCATTTGCCTGGTCCGTTTGGTCAACAATAAAGATATTACCCGAGCTATAATTTAAAGGATCCAATGCTACGCCAATGGGATACCGAAGCCGGGCGGTACCGCCCCCAATCGAAACATTATCCACAGACCCAGCATTGACGCAGTCTCCGACTACCCGACTTAAAATACCATTGGCATCGACGCCCATGATACAGTGATTCTGGTAGTTCGAAATATAGAGAGTCGTGCCGTTGGAGGCAATGTCTTCGGGATAATGAAATCCCACATTCACCGCAGGTTGATTATTTTGCACGCCGTCGCTCCAGGCCACGCAACCGGAAGAGTAGAGGCCAGCGATGGTATTGACGTAATCATTGGCAATCGAAGAACCAAATACCGATGCCATGCTCTCACCATAATTGTAGCCACGCACCTGGCAAGTCCGATTGGCACCAGCCACATATTCATTATCAACAAACAAAAGTGTTGATCCCACAATTTCCAGACCATAGACACCACGGGTAAGGATGTTCTGGGGGACGTCACTGGATGGCAGACCAATGCCAGCCCCTGCAAACCGGGAAACTTCGCCCGTGGTCATATTGACTTCACGCAACCGCATATTACCCTGATCAGAGAAGTATAGACTACCATTTCCATACTTCAGATAGGTAGGGTTGTTCAGAGTAACCTCACGTGCGCCATTGGCGTTATCACCAGAATAGGGAGCATTGATGGCGATACCATTTCCCACGTCAATCTCGACCTCTCCAGCACCAAGCGAGATATCCAAGTAGCGAAAACGTCGGTTCCCATAATCCGAAACATAAAGTTTAGTTTTGTCCAAACTTACCAAAACACCATAGGGATCTCTTATAGCGGTAATTTTACCCTGCAAACCGTTGCCATTATATCCTGCTGTGCCAGTGCCCAACACCACCCTATCTTCTCCTGTCGCCACGACTTGACCGCCAAACTCAGACGAGGTTCCTTCGTTGTTCAGGTAGTGGATACGATCATCCAAAGCAGAAAGAAAGAAACCTTTTAACGAGGTGCCGGGTCCATCCAACAGCAGCGAAACTCCGGTAAGGTTACTATAGCGTACAGCCGCTAAGGCCCCCACTGCTGTTGTGCAGCTAGCGGACACGCCTGCAATTGTCTTGACCTGACCCGCCGGGGCGGTTATGGCTCCATTGATATAACTTTCAGGGCTACCGGTCCGATTCACGACACGGAATGTACACCCAGCATATTCCGTAAAAAAGATGTTTCCATTGCGAGGATCGAGGGTGATCCCCCATGGACCCCGCGCTTGCGCATAACCCGTTGTCACACCGGTCAATCCATCCACTGTGGCTGCTGCTGTTGCGCCAGAAGTTAAGGCACCCACCAGCATGAATCCTTTGATGTTACTCAGCAACGCATCGCTGGCCGGGGTAAACCGCTTTACGGCATTTGTGGTATAACAGGTGGCGAAAAGTTCGTCGGTAGCTGCATTCAAAACCAGTCCGGCAGGGTTAGCACAAACATGAGCCGTCCCGACGGTATTATCCGTATTGGTTCCCGCATTATTCGTAGCGGCCCCGGTCCCGGCAATAACATGAACGACACCCAGGTCATTGACGCGCAGAATTCGATGGTTGGAATAATCTGCCACATAGAGGTATCCGCGCGCAGCATCATAAGCTAACCCGCGCGGACTATTCAGGGGGAAATTAAGGGAATTTTCTCCCGAGACTCCCGTACCAGCGGCTCCAATGCCCAACACAATTTTGATTGACCCAGCCGGGACCTGAATCCCAAAGCGCGTTAGAGCGGTACCGGAGCGATTGTAAAACCAAACCACGTTTTGGAGATCGGAAATAAAGGTATTGCCGGCTCCATCGTCAATCACACTGAATGGCATTATCTTAATATGATTACTGTCGAGTGAGGGCAATAGCCCATCTCCAAGAGTCGCATCTCCAACCAGCGTGCAAATCTTACCCGCTGCGAGGTTATTACACTGTTCCGAGAAGTAATTTACATTAATATTCCAGCTATAAGTCGTGGATTCACGGCCATCCGAGGCGGAAACCGTGATGACGTGGTTACCTAATAGTGCAGGAGACGGAGTCAGTACTCCTTGGGATCCCCCGATCGTTGCAGATGAAGACAAACTTGCCGAGGAATTTCCGTCGATTTTCCAGGAATACGAGATCGTGTCGTTGTTGATGTCCGACCCGTTAATATTAAAAATGTAGACGGCATCGACATTCATGCGTACCAATGCTGCATTGGTCGGTGATGGAGCGCTCAACACAGGCGGGGCGTTTCGCACGATGGAAAAACTGTGACTTTCTTCCGAATTGAAGTCGCTTACTTTTATAACAAGGGTATGGTTACCCGCAGAAATTCCCGCTCCGCTCAGATTGATGGTGGCCAGTGTTTCGTTTGTTAAGACGGTGTCATCCAGTTTCCATTCGTAACCGAGGGGCGGCTTCCCGGTAGCGGTAACTGTAAAAAACTGTGACGCCGTGCTATTAATTACCACGGGACTGCCGGTCGGGGTGTAGGCGGCAATATCAACAACAACCGGGTTTTGAACCGTAACACTCCAATCATACGATACGGTTTCATAACCATCCGATACTTTGACCGTCACTACGTTGGTCCCTTCGAGGGTACAGACGGGAGTGAAGATTACCGCGCTCGTATTAGCCCCATTGGTGACGGCAAAAAGACCCGGCGCAGCAGCCCCATTGACGTACCACGAAAAAGACAGTCCATCGTTGTCGACGTCACTGGCCGTTGTCGCCAGATTCATGGTCGATCCGCCGCAATAGACGGTGTTCCCCGTCTGGGCTGGCGATGTCGCGGCAAATGTCGGCGCCGAATTCTTGCGGATATTAAAAATCTTATTTGTCGAAGAAATATTATTGCTGGCGGTTACCGTCATAATATGGTTTCCAGCCGTGATTTCGGATCCGTTTAGAATATGAAAGGGAGTCGAGCTATTTTGCCGGTCGGTTGCATCCAATTTAAACAAATAGTTGACATGAATACCAGCCTGGGGATTGACGGACGTGGCAAATGTAATGGCGGATTGACTGGTCATGACCACGGGGTCGGCCGCGGGGGTGAAGGCCTGAATGACCACTGGTTGTTCCAGGTCGTCTGGATTTTGCTGAACATTGACGCTCCAGTCGTAGGAGTTGGATTCCACACCATCCGTGACCTGAAGGGTCACGATATTGCCACCGACCAACCCGCATACCGGCGTAAATACAACACTGCTGTTGGTGGTCGTACTGCTCACAGAGAATGCAGAGGATCCAGCTCCACCATTCAGAAGCCAGGTAAAGGACATGGTATCGTTATCGACATCAGACGCGCTCGCCGACAGGGTCAACGTCGATCCGTCGCAATACACCGTACTACCCGACTGTCCCGGCACCGTATTGGCCAGTGCTGGTTTGGAGTTCTTGCGGATATTGAAGACTTTTGATGCCGAGGATATTAAGTTCGTCGCGGTTACATCCAGGGTATGGGTACCCGGCGACAGATCGGAACCATTGACGTTGTAAAAGGGCGTTGATCCATTGAGAATTTCAGATCCATCCAGCGTAAATGTATAGATCACATTCGCCCCAGCTTTGGGATGTACGGAAATAGCGAATGTGTGTTTCGACGCGTTTGTCATCACGACCGGATTGTCGATGGGGATAAATGACTTGATTTCGACGGGACCCACCAAGTCAGCTGGGTTTTGCTGGACTGTAACACTCCAATCGTAGGACGATATTTCCAAACCGTCGGAAATCCGCACAGTGATGACGTTGGTTCCCTCAATCGCACATGTCGGTGTCAATACGGCGGTACTGGTGCCGTTTAGTGTATTGGATGTCAACATGGATGGCGATGCTGCGCCATTGACCAACCAGGAAAACTGCATATTGTCATTATCAGCATCGACGGCTGTTACAGAAAGGTTTAGAGTCGCACCATTGCAAAACATTGTGTTGCC
>JAKQGS010000033.1 GCA_029556045.1 Pseudomonadota bacterium
CAAGTTATTCTCCAGTGATGTTTTTCTGCGAATTTCATAGGGAAGAGAATAAAATACCGGTCAGAATAATCAAGATTATTGACGAGAAAACATCGACTTTTCCGGCGTTTTTTAGATTAATGCCGAACGTGCCCTAGTTTAATCTGCGGCAGATCGATGCTCAGGGCGTCGCAGGAGTTGTGGTGATAGTAGGTGAATAACACCCCCTTGGGGGTCAATTCCGATTCACTCAATTTGACCGGTGCTGACAGGGATGGGCCCATTAACTCAAGTCCGACAAGACGCATGCCCTGGGTGCGGCCACCCCCTCTAAAGGTGCAATAGGAGACCGCCACACTGATATCCTCAACCTGGTAGGCTCCCCGAGCAAAACCTTCAAAGGGTTGGCACTGGGCATGGCTGCGGGTAAAGTCTCCCAAATCAAGGCGCCCAAAGACGACGGTCGGGAGATTGCTCAGGGTGTTGTCGTCATTTTTGATCCATGCGGTCCAGGTGACAAACTCCAGCCCCTGCACATCCCACCCTTGCAGTTCAAAATGGTCCACATGGTCGGTGCCTGGAAGCGTCAGCTTCAATTCTTTCACATTATCAGTGAAAACAAACTCCGTGAGAGAGGTGAGGTCGATGCGATCCTCCGGCGTGATCTTTCGCACCCGAGGGCCGAGGCCTGCGGGTGTCCGCAGGATGGTGACAAATTGTTTCAATTCCAGCGTGCCATCCACGTTGATGCAAAGATCCAGGCGCACATTGTTCTGACGCATTGTGGGCGGAACCAGGCTTGTTTCGGGGGCGGGAAAGGGCAGAGGTTCCCAACGGGGAGCCTCCGCTGGTTTCTGCAGGGAATACTGCGCCGGTGTCTGATCCGGTTGGCAAGAGGCCACTGTGACATCATCATCGGCCGCGAAGGCGGTGACCGGAGTCCATAGGCATGCCGGCATCAGGACGGCTAACAGCCGGAATTGATGCAGATAGAAACGAGGCATAAAAAGAGTGCCCTCCTAATAAAGAAAAGAGGCTGATATTATGATTGTTTAATAAAGTCAATGATTATATTAAGAAAAGGAGCGTCGCCTTTCCCGGGGAGGAAAGGCGACGCCCGCGGGAACAACGTCACATCGGGGGGTCAGGTCCCCGTCACGCGAAATACCTTGCGAAACCAAATGTCAAAAATCATACGGAATTCCCCGGTGGTCAGTCTGACCACCGACCGCTGTTTGGTGGCATTGCCGTATTGATCCAGCTGGTTCATGTCGCGGTAATCCAGATCAAATGCTGCGACCCCTTTTTCACGCAGGGTGTAAAGTTCATCGGTATCAGATTTGCCGTCCCGATTCCGATCGATCCAAACCCTTAAGTCGCCATAAATCGAGTCCTCGGCGTTGATCCACCCATCGCCGTTGCTGTCATAGCGGGCCAAAGCCTCAAATCCATTGGCGGGACGTGCGGTAAAGTTGGGATGGGCACTGTGATCCCCAAACAATTCACTGCCATCATCGATGATACCGTTGCGGTTGACGTCCAACACCACGATGCCGGTGCCATCGCTTTGCACCCAGGAGATGGTATCCAACTCCTTGTCCACATCGATATCGAACGAGATACCACCCAATGGAGCGCTCAGTGTGATTCCGGTGTTGTAAAAGTCGATCATCAGGGGTGAGGCCCGTTGGTCGCAGCCGGTTTCACTGCCACGGTTTTCATCGTAGAGGAATCCGGTGTTGGCACCGGACACAGGTATGCCGTTAGTAATGGTCACCCGATGGGATTGGTCGGATGTCTGGGTGATGGCGCGCATATCCACGGCGTGAAACCCCAGGCATCGTTCTTCCGCCTGATTGCAGGCATCGATGATATAGTCCCCATCCGGAAGCCTGTCCACCATGACCTTGATATTCCCCTCATTGATCAGGCTGGCTTTCATTTCATCTGTGAAGGGTAGCAGGACGGATTCCGTGAAAAGAGCAGGAAGAACTTTATTGCCGCTGCCCTGATAAGCCCCTTTCATGGCTTTGTCCGCGGGAGCCAGTACGAGGGACAGATTGTCCGCCATGGTGCGAAAGTTTTTACCGGCATTGGCGCTGGTGCGCATGTTGGAACATACCCGCATGACACCAAGGTCGAGAGGGGCTTTGCGGTTTTCGATGGTGACAAACTCAGGCTGGGAACGAACCACGCTGGAAACGATCGTCACATCCGCATCTCCGGTGGCGGGTTTGGCGTCAGCGGGAGTTTCGGCGTGGAAAAAAACGGAATTGCCGAGAAAGTTGTCCTTGTCACCGTGACCATCATCCCTCTCGACTCCAGTGCGGAAATTACTTCCGGCCGTCGCATCTCCATCCTGGGGGGATAGTCTTTGGATCGGTTTGCGATCGATGCCATGGCAGGCCATGGTCATGGCTGTCAAAAGAAGCATGACGAGGACTGATGTTGGTAATAGGAATATTTGCATTGGGGCCTCCCAGGATAAAACACGGGACTTATGTCAGGGAACTAAAGATATTTTCGGAATACATGATAAAAATCTTGATGAGCTGGAAAGTTTGCTTGCAATATAGCAGGGATGTTCCCGCCCATTTCTTCCGGAAAAAATTCAACTCTTGCTGCTAAACCATTGAATTGTCGGGGCTTTGGAGGGTGATGCGCAGGATATTTGACATTGATGTGCGCAATTCACCAGGCAGCTGCTGAACTGACCAGGTGCGCTATTCGGTAGAACTGATCCGACAAAAAAAGCCATGCGGAGGCATGGCTTTTGGAAATGTCGTGAAAAAATAATCCTACTTTTGCTGGGTCAGATTGTCGGCCAGTACTTCGGTGTTATCCACCATATGGCCATTGATGCGATCAAAAAACGCATGACGAAGGGTCGCCACATAAACATCCGCGGATTGGCTGATGGTCAGGACAGTCAGCGCACCATCAACCGGCCGAAGATCTTTGGAGCAGGAAATGGCGACGGCAGCAAATTCACAGACGAGATTTTTGCCCAGAACCTCCGACTGTTCAACCTCCTGGCCTGTGCGCATGTCCACAAACACCCGGCGCATAGTGGCATCGTATTGGCCCTCTGCATTGCGGACCAGCGAAATTTCGGTCAAAGCACCGTCTGCAGGACGGCGATCCTCGCTAAATACCAATTCAGCAGGATTCATGCTGTCGCCCATGGGGACTGAATGGGATGCATGCTGGGCTGATCCACAGGCGGTGGCCACGACCATCAATAAACCAAGAGAAAACTTTTTCATAAAAACACTCCTTTTCAAGTTGTAGGAAGGGAAACCGTCCCTTCGCTTTTTGGGTGCATGAGGTTGCAGCGTTATCTTCAAGGGCGTTTGCATTGCGAGTACGACTCTCATTGCCCGTGCAAAAAACCCATCCGCTGACAGGGATTCTTCTACCGGTGCGTCCGTTTGAAAAAAAGGGCAAAATTATAAAATATATCGCTGTAAAGTTATTAAAAATAACACATCAATTGGCTGCCTGAGGATTTGGAAATTTCAAAATAATACGTAAATACGGCGTATTACATGCATATCGGGACATCGCGAGGGAAAACGATCACACGCGGCTCACTCGGGATATCTGGTATGATGATTTTACCGACCTTGAGAATTTACCCTTTTAGAGAGGCAGCTAATGCGTCATTTATGGAAGTGCATTTTGTCCCTGACATTAGTCCTGGGAAGTTTTGCTGAAGTTCATGCCATGATTCTTCCTCCCAACGACTTACATCACCAGGACCATCTAGATTCAGGTACCGGGATTTCGGAAAAAGAGTTTCACGCGATTCTTGATCGTATGGGCGAGCTTTATGCCCCCATCATTCGCCGTTTTGGTGCGATCCTCAAGATAAACCGCCATTGGGAAAGCAATACCGTTAACGCTACCGCCAGCCAGGCCCTCTTTATCTGGAAGGTGGACATGTTTGGGGGATTTGCCCGCCGTCCCGAAATGACTCCCGATGGCTTTACTCTCGCCGTCTGCCATGAATTGGGCCATCACCTGGCGGGGTACCCTTTCTCCTACTACTCTCAGTCCAATGAAGGGCAGGCCGATTACTTTGCGGTTCTTAGCTGCGCCCGGGTGGTTTGGGGGGAAGAGCGGGAAGCCAATGCTCAGTTCCGTGCCACGGTTCCCCCGGTGCCCAAAGCTCTGTGCGATAGCCATTGGGACGGTGAAGACGAGCAAAATCTTTGTTATCGCGCCATGCTGGCCAGTGAGCCCCTGGCCCTGCTGTTTGCGGCATTGGGACAGACCGATGTTGCCTGGGATACCCCGGACCCGGGCACAGTCACACGGACCGATGACAATCACCCCCGCGCCCAGTGCCGGTTGGATACGTACATGGCGGCTGCAGTTTGTCGGGCGCATTTTTCCCGCGATAAAATTCCCGGCAAGCGTGTATTGGGGGTTAACAATGAATGGGCGGAGGAGCAGTCTGCACTGCAGACTTGCTTGATGCCAGACCATTATGCCACCGGATTTCGCCCAGGTTGCTGGTTTAAACCAATTATGGTAAACGCCAAATAGCTGTTGCTGCCTTCGACAATCGAGATTGACGATCAACTATTTTACCCTCATCCCAGGTTTGATAGTGTGTCGTGATGTCTTTCGTGATTTTCAATCCGCTATTATTGAAAATAGTGGATTTTTTCGCGAAGTCATTATTAGCCGCCTGGCTGTTGAGCTTTCGCTCCAGAATCGTCATGTTTCCCAGCCGGTAGATTAAAGCGTCCTGTTTCCCTTCCGGAATATGGGACCACGTCGCATCGGGGCTTTCAGGCAAGATATGCTCAATGCCATAAAGGTCACTTTCGAAATCAAGTTCTGCACCTGATAACTGCCTTTCGAGTTTAAAGAGAATGTATCGAACAACTTTTTTATTTCGGGAGTTCGGGGTGCGTAATTCTTTTTCGGCAAATGCAGCTTGAAATTGTTTGTCTTCTGGATAGATGGATTTTAACGCCTGCTGGATGGTTTTATTGTCTGAATATTGCCCAGACGAAACCTTTTGCGCGACTTCACTATAAACGCGCTCCTGATCGTGTGATTGCAGGCTGCATATGACGTTGTATCGAAATGAAATGATAGCGATTGTATTAAGGATCCTGCTAAATTCTTTTCGATTTGTAGGAGATAGTTTCTCAAAACAGGCCAACAATAGCCCCAGGGGTTGCCGAACATTGAACATTATCAAGTTTTGTAACGCTTCCCGCTCATCTTTGTCCCATCGGGTATCGTATGGATCTCTCAGAGCGGCATAGATCTCGGCGCTACGATCCATATCCTTTATCAGCCCAAATGCGGTATCGCGACTGGCAATGTTTTTTCTGATGTTTTTAAATAGATCGGACTTTCTTGCAAGTCTGTTACGGCTGTTCCAAAAAATGCGCAGAAATTCTGGAAAACTCTCATTTTCAAGCATTCCGACGATGTGTTCCCAGCGTTCTTCAAGCGCCGCGATCTGTGAGTCATGCTCTTCTCCAGAGCTAATAAGCGAGAAAAGATAGTTTTTAAGTAGATCTGTCGCTGATAGGCGTACTCCGCGTGCATTGAGCGTTTCAAAAACTTTAAAGGCATTCAATTCATCAGTGACAGTTATCGTGGTGAAAAAAAGGCGATCTGCCAATTTATCGATAAATGACGCAAGTCTTGGGCCGCTGTCAATTTCCTGGCCGATATACGAACGTATTTTAGAGCGAAACCACTCAAATGCCTTTCTTAAAAGGTGCTCCGATGTATTTAAATTCCTTTGGGGGATGTGTCCAAGTGGTACTAGGTAGGTTTGGTAGAATTTATTATTGTGTCTATTAAGTTCCAATTTTGAACGTGCGATCAGAGAGACCGGGTCCACAAATCCGATGAAGCTTGATCGCAAAGCATCGCGACGCCTCTGATTATTATCAGCATCGATTCCCGCATCAACGAGCGTGTTCAAATGACTTAGCGACGCAAGGATCATGATACTAATGGTCGTTATTCGTTGTTGACCATCGATGATATCAAATCGTTTATGATCAGAAGACTGTAGTACCAAGTAACCCAAGTAATGCGCGGGCTCACCATCCGCTTCGAATAAACCCAGCATGTCCTGCCACAAATCATCCCACTCGTCCTCTGTCCATGAATAATCCCTCTGAAAGGGTGGTACTCGGTAGGTTAGCCCATTTCCCAGTAGCTGCCTGAACGTTTGGTTGGAGGTATTAAAATTCAAAACAGACATAATGGACTCCGAGGGATCTAAAGAACACGCTCCGGCTCATAATAATATGTATTTATTATGAGATCTATAATAAATAGGCCGCGATTTTCTAAATTTGCCAGTTAAAACAGTCTGGATGCCATTGATGATCGCTGTCGGTTATTCTTATCACTACTTTCGGACGCGGGAGTCCACATAATCCCCCCTATGAATTTTTTGCTGCTATTTTCTTCGTTCTCTATGGCGAACAATCATCTTCATCGATGGCTGGAAACATCGCCGATCAATGAACCTTCAAATGCACGATGGCAATGGGGGCACTTCCCATGAAACGTATTTTGAGATTGCGGCCAGAAGAAATTTAATCCCCCTTGGCATCGGGGGCAATGGGCCGAGTGATCCATAATTTCAAACATGCCGGCTCGGCGGCGATAAATCATCCATGCCGCCACCGGGCCCGCCAAAATGCCAACGGGCACAGTCACAAAATGAGCAACGGGGACAGGCAGAGTGATGGCTGCAAATAGCCATAGTCCAAGCCATACGCCTGCAGCTTGCAATACCGTATGAAACCGGGAGCGAAACCTCAGTCCGCATGTGGTTTCACCCCCCTCTTCTGAAATGATTTTTGCACGAACCTGGCGAATGCTCATCGTCACCCTAACAATTCAAACACACCCGCTGCACCCATGCCAGTGCCGATGCACATGGTGACCATACCGTACTTCTGTTTATCTCGCTTCATGCCATGCAGCAGGGTGGCGGTGAGTTTGGCGCCGGTGGCCCCCAGTGGGTGCCCCAGGGCAATGGCGCCGCCGGTGGGATTAACGATCTCCGGATTGATATCCAAAGTCCGCATCACCGCCAAACCTTGCGCGGCAAAGGCCTCATTCAGTTCAATGCGCTGAATCTGGCCCAAGCTCATTCCCGCTTGTTTCAGAGCGCGGGGAATGGCTTCCACCGGACCGATCCCCATGATCCGTGGCGGGACTCCCGCCACCGCGAAACCGGCAAAACGTGCAATGGGCGTGAGGTTATGACGTTTTAGAAACGCTTCCGACACCACCAGGCATACGCCGGCTCCATCCGACATCTGGGAAGAATTGCCAGCGGTCACGGATCCTCCCGCCTTAAAAGCTGGTTTCAATTTGCCCAGGGACTCAGGGGAGGTGTCCGCCCGGGGGCCTTCGTCAGTATCGAAGGTTGCCGATGTGACGGTCACTTTGCCGCCGGCGGCAGGCTTACGGGTATCCACGGTGATGGGAACGATCTCGTCATTGAACCAGCCGTTTTGAATGGCCTTGAGGGCTTTCATATGGGATTGATAGGACATCTGGTCCTGGTCCTCCCGCGAGATCTTGTATTCTTTGGCGACATTTTCAGCCGTGAGACCCATTCCGAGATAAAAATCCTCATGGCCGCCATGATTGACGGTCCGGCTGCCCACCGGACGATGTCCCATCATGGGGATCAGAGACATCGACTCAAGGCCGCCGGCCACAATGCAGTCGGCAGCGCCCGCTTTGATCTGAAAGGCCGCCATACCGATGGTCTGCAGGCCGGAACTGCAAAAGCGGTTGACGGTCACTCCCGGCACTGACTCCGGCAAACCCGCCAGCAGGAGGGTGAAGCGGGCCACGTTCATGCCCTGCTCCGCCTCGGGCATCGCGCATCCCATGATCACGTCGTCGATCTCATGCAGGTCAAACGAGGGCAAGGTCTTCAGCATACCCTTGATCAGCTCGGCCCCCATGTCGTCCGGACGTTTATTTTTCAAAGTTCCTCGTGGGGCTTTGCCCACCGCTGTGCGGAGGGCACTGACAATATAGGCTTCACTCATGGACGTCCCTTTCCCTTAGTTGCGAAGTGGTTTTCCGGTTTTCAACATGGTCTCGATGCGGTCGCGGGTCTTCTGGGTCTGGCACAGCTCCACAAAGCCGTTGCGCTCCAGATCCAACAGATATCCTTCGCTCACCGTTTGGCCCCCATCGATCTCGCCGCCGCATAGGACGATGGCGATCTTTTCGGCAATCAGAGCATCATGCTCGGAGATCTGCCGACCTTCCTTCATATTGTAGATGGCCATCTTAAAGGTCTGCACACCAGGGTCTCCGACTACCGGGATGGCGGTGCGTGGTGTCGGTGGCGCATAACCGCGATTCAACAATTCCAGTACCATGCCTTTGGCGCGATCCACCTGATGGTCCCGTGAGATGGTCATAGTGGCTGACTGAGGGAAGAGCCCCATTTCAATCGCTTCCAAACCAGACGTGGAGGTTTTGGCCATCCCAATCAGCATAAAGGCCTTTTGCAGAAACGGCATCGGGTCGCCCCGCTCTGCAAGTTGCATCAGGTCATAAGCCCGCAGCGCCAGCTCCTTGGTGCCACCGCCAGCCGGCAGCAGACCAACCCCCACTTCCACAAGGCCCGCAAAGGTATCTCCCGCCAATAACTGACGGTGTGCGTGCAGGGATAATTCCACGCCGCCTCCCAGGGTGAGTCCTTGGGGACAGGCCACCGTGGGGAAGGGGGCAAACTTCAGCAATTGCAGGGTACCCTGAAAGGTGCGCACCATCTGATCGACCGCATCAAAGTTTTTCTGATCGATCATGGTGAGAACTTCATAGAGATTGGCACCGGCGCAGAAGGCATCTCCATCGTTGGCGATCACCAGGCCATCAAAACGGCGGCCGGTTTCGTCGATGCTGCGTCCCAGAACATCCATGACCTCACGGCTGATGACATTCATCTTGCCGTGGAAGGTGAGGCAGGCGACCCCATGGCCGATGTCCAGAAGACTGGCGTGATCGTTCCCCAACACCACCCGCTTGTCTTCGGGATTGCGAAACCGTGGCAGGTGATAGTCACAGGCTTCCGTCGGCACCTTTTCACGGCGATTGATGCTGGGGGTCAGGATCGACGTGGGACCACTCACAAACCAAGCTGGGGTGGCAGGTGCCGGCTCGTAAAAATTAACACCTTTTTTCGCCCAGGAGGGCAGTTTGATGTCGTCTTTTTGCATGCGCTCCAGGGTGGCATCGTAACCCAGTCCCTGCCAGAGCTGGAAGG
>JAKQGS010000035.1 GCA_029556045.1 Pseudomonadota bacterium
CAGGGTCTTCTGCGGCAGGAAGGGCGGGAGTATGTCGTGGCTGACGGCGACGTCATGGAGTTCCGTTTTAACGTCTGATCCCTTGCGTCTTGTGACGGCCATACGCCGGCACACGGCAACGAAATGGGTGCTGCCAATCCGCCGGGACACCAAACCCTGGTGGGAGCCCATCACCACGCCACCGATGTCGGCATCGCCCCTCTTGCAGATTCACACCCAGGGTTGGCGGCATGGTATCTGGCATGACGGCCCGACCATTTTCTGGCTGGGGGGACGTCCGTTGATGGTGGTGCCGCCAGGGGTAGCTTTCCGTTGCACATTTCCCATTTTGCTCGTTAGATCGACTCCTGAAAATCCTCCCATCCTGCAGAGTCAGGTGAATGCCTATGGAGTGCCGGTGGATTACGGTCAATACCGTGAGTCCTGGCGAAAGGTTTTTTTGCACGTCATGGATGCCAGGCTTGGGGATGGGGAAGGAATCCGTTTGGAAGTCCGGGATTTTGATCTG
Organism: Pseudomonadota bacterium; assembly: GCA_029556045.1. Next base: position 509 of record JAKQGS010000035.1, read on the forward strand.
CCCGAAGCGGTGCTGGCGGTCATGCTGCGGGCTTGTTTTCCAAACCACCCCATCGCGCTGAGTCACCTGCCGAATGACGGGCAAAGAGGTCCGCTGTGGCGTCGGCTGAGTCGGCATCTCGGCTTCTATGCCGGGAAGAGGCCGGTGCCACAAAATGTGGTTTGGCGCACTCTGCCTTTGGAAGCTGCGCGGGGTATGGTTCCCCCATGGGAGGCTCGTCGGATGGCTGCCTGGTGGAACCGGCGGGGGCATGTGATTCCGCCGGCCATGCTTTCAGGAGAATGAGTCGAAAATTTTTGACCCATGTTCTTTGTTATTTTTTGGGGCCAAACCGATCCAATACCTTTTGATGATGGGGATTGCCCCAGATTTTGGAGAACAAATTCAGCTCCTCTCCCAAAGCGTCCTGGCGGGGAGAGTGTCCTGCAGCCTGGAGCATTTTTTTCTGGGTTGCTACCGCCTCGGGATTGAGTTCCGAGAAATGCTGGTCCAAGGCCTGCAACCGGGCATGCAGATCCTTTTCATGGTCAACGACCTCATGAATGAGGCCGTGCAGCAGGGCGGTGCTGGCATTCAATTCCTGACAATTCAATAACCAGTAGTGGGCCAGACTCTGCCCCACCAGATCCACCAGCCGGCGGCACCCTCCATAGCCGGTGGTCAGGCCGACTCTGAGTTGCTTGAACTGAAAGTTTGAAATAGCTGTGGCGATGCGAAAATCCCCTGCCATGATGAGCTCACAGGCGCCGCCGATGACTCCTCCATCGATGGCAAAGATAACGGGAATCGGCAGTTCTTCCAGCCCCCTCAGAATTTTCTGAAACGTGTAAGCGTAGTGGCGGCCTTCCGCCTGCGTGGTTAATTGGGCTAGCTCCTTGAGATCACCTCCGGCCACCCAAAATCGCCCCCCGCTGGTGACCACGGGTTCAGCCTGAATCACAATACCGCGGCAGGGTAACGCGGTGTGTTGGGGATCATGAGACCAGCGGTCGCACTGCTGCCGCAGCTGACTCACCAACTTTTCCAGTTGGTCGGCGAGCACAACGCCAAGGGCATTTAAACGCTCGGGCCGTTTGATGGTCCAGCAGAGAAGGTTTCCAACCATTGATGACTTTATGAACATGAGCAGGACCTCTTAAGATGAATGGGGAGTGACCGCAGCTCAGGATATGGCCACTTCAAAGTCTAATGGAAAATCCCGCAGGCTGTCTATTTTTCTAATGGTTTTCGACGTTTGATTGCGTTACACTCGAGTTTTTACCGACAGAGGAGAGTCATGTCCGAGTCTACCAAACCCGAAATGCTGACGGAAAAACCATTGCGACGTCCCTGGGAACGCAAGCACGTTCAAAATGTGTTGTTGGTGGGAGCAACGTCCTCAGGCAAATCAACAGTCGGACTGCAACTCAGCCGGTTGTTGGGGTTTGGATTTCTGGATATGGATGCTGAGATCGAGCGCCGAAGCGGCAAAACGATTGAGGATATTTTCCGTGAGCATGGTGAAAGTGGATTTAGGGATTTGGAGCAGCAGATTATCGGCGGCTTGCAGGGGATTGCCAATCACGTGATCGTGGTAGGGGCCGGAGCGGTGGAACCTCCTGAAAATTGGGATAAACTACAAAAACTGGGGGTGATTGTCTGGATGGACACCCCGCTGAACGAAGTGGTGCGTCGACTGGCTATGAGTCCAGATGAACTGCGAAAAAGGCCTCTATTGGCGGATGCTGTAAACATCGAGGACAGGGGTGAACGGGAAAAGTTCATTCACCGGAAACTAGACGCTTTGATGGAGCAAAGGCGGGAGTTTTATAAAAAGGCCGACCTGATATTCGAAAACAGTTATTCCACCATTGAATCCAGTGCTCATTTAATAGCCAACATGCTTTATTTGCACGGCTCTCCCCACTGAATTGTTTCTCACATATAATGAATAAGATGGACCTATGGATGGAGTTTGTTGTCCGGGAGTACTCCTGCATGATGACTTCCGTCTTTTGACTTCTCAACGCCTTGCGCGGGAACGCATTCCTTGAAACCTTGGATCAAATTTTGGCTTAAGTGGCGCCATAAGTTTGAGCTGCCTGATTTCAATCAGGCGGTCCAATGGGGCGATCGTCTGTCCAAAAAGGGTGCCCTGACTGCCCTTGGGGGAAGTTTTCTCTGTGCCAGTGCCCTGTCGCTGTTTTTTTCGTACAAACTATTACCCGATCCGAAGGCCCCCAAACCTGTGGTGAGGTCGACCGCCACAACCGGGTCCATGGGGCGACAGATGGGTAAGGGGAAATTTCTGACCACCGCGGAAGTGGATGAAATCCTCAAGAGAAATATTTTCAACAGCGAGGGCAAGTTGGGAGAGGGTAGCGACGGGGAGGGGAAAAAAGGCTCCCCCACCGCAAAAATCATCAAAACGGATCTGCCGCTGAAGCTGCTGGGGGTCATTTTTGGTGGTGTTCCCACCAATGGCATGGCCACCATCGAAAATGCGGAGAAGAAGGCCATCAACAGTTTCATGGTGGGAGATGTGGTGGTTCGCGAAGCCAAACTTTTGGAGATCTACCCCGACCGCATCATCCTGGAGAGAGACGACGGCCAGAAAGAATATCTGGAAAAAGAAAAGGTGGAAATCGTTCGCTCCGCTCGTCGCAAAGGAAGTGTTCCCGCAAGCGGTGGTGCCGACAAGACTGCGGGTGGTGAGCCGGGTTTTGCCAAAGGGCCCCCCGCTGACGCATTTAAGGAAGAAGGATTTGAGCGAAAAGGCACCAATATAGTTATCACTGATACCTATAAGCGCGACCTGCTGGGGGGAGAAAATTTTTCGAAGGTTTTGCAAGACGCCAAGGCTGAACCCCACATGGTTGGTGGCGCGTTGAAAGGGTTTCGATTGACCCGTATACGAGAAAACTCCATCTATCAAAAGGCTGGGTTTCAGGATGGGGACATCGTGGAGGAAATCAACGGTGTGCCATTGACTGATGCAGCGGGGGCCATCAAGCTGTTGCGAGGATTGGAAAAGGAAAAAGAAATCGAAGTGCGCGTTAATCGTGGTGGATCGAGTTTCAATAGTAACATTGTTATTCAATAAATTTTCACAAAGTCGTTGGTCCCAGGGCAACTTGATAAAGGACTCTGTGTTAATCGAAGGGATCTTTATGTTGGGCGTTGATACCGTCATGTTGAGCGTAGCGAAACATCTCTCGAGGCAAGGCATTGGTTGACTTTAAAGACATCGTCAGTCTGAACAAACTGCAGGAAACCCTGCAGGGTGCCTGGGTGCAACTGGGCCTCAATATCGTCTATTGCTTGATGATCAGCTATCTGCTGGCGTCAACCGCCACATCGGTGTTTGTGGCCGTTCTTGCCAAGTCCGCTATTCACCAGGAATACTTCTCCCGTGGGGAACATGAAGCCAAATTACCTCCCGCGGCACCTCCTCTGAACTATCGCACCCTGCGCATGGTGGTATTGGAACGAAATATTTTCAACTCGGAAGGGGAGCTTCCCGACGAGCCGGAAAATGTCGGTGGTGAGGGTGAGGGGGGGACGAAATTTGATGCCAATGCAAGATGCAGCAAATCATCCATCGATCTCCAGCTGATAGGGACCATCTATCTGGGGTCCGGTGGTGACTCTTTGGCGACGATCCAGGAAAAAGGATATAATGAACCTGACATCTATCGGCCCGGTGAGGCCATCATCGGACACGCTAATGCTGTCATTTTTGCTATCGAACATCAAAAAGTTATTATCAACAATAACGGTATGAAAGAATGCCTCGAGATCGCTCCCAGCAAACTTGGCACCATGGTGGCAAACCATGGTACCGAGGGTGAACCGACCCCTGCAGCAGAGGCCGCAGCTGCATCAGACAGCGGCGGGGCTCCATCTTCGGTCACCCTGAGCAGTGCGGCGGTGGAAGAGGCGCTTGGCCCGGGATTTTCGAAGATTCTGGACTCCGGTCGGTTGGTGCCTCACAACAAGGATAACCGCATGATTGGGTTTAAATTGATCGGAGTTAAAAGCGAATCGCTCTGGCGCAAGGTCGGACTGAGCAGTGGTGACGTGATCACCAGTGTCAATGGAATCAGTATGACGCAGGCGGATCAGGGGTTTGCCTTTTATCAGGCCCTGCAGGACGCGCGGGAAATCCGGGTGGAGTACCTGCGGGGTGGCAACACACCCGCGAATGTCATGATTGAAATTCGATAGGATCGATTCAGTTTTCGATGCAATGCCAGGTAACATTGTCAATGGGAGTGACGAGCGTGAACGGCAAGAAACTCATGGGATGGCTCTTAACCATGTCCCTCGGCCCCGCGGTGCTGGCACAAGACGTGCCTGCCGCGAAATCCAGTCCGACGCCACTGGCGTCCGATGGAAAGGCTGAGGGATCCAGCGTCTTAAAAGACGAAAAAAGCGGAGGTAAGACTAGGCGTGCAGCCGGTCGGCCGATTCGTATGGCTCAGGCCAATCCCGAAGTTCCGCCTGATGGTCAGCCTCCTCAACCTCCAGCCGGAATGGAAGGCCCCCGTGGCCGTCCCGAGGGGGAGCGTGGTCGGGGCGGCA
>JAKQGS010000075.1 GCA_029556045.1 Pseudomonadota bacterium
AGCCGCAGCTCCTTGGCCTCCGAAGCGGGTATCACCGGTTCACCGGCCTTCACCGCCGACAGTGCACCCTCATGCATTAATCTTCGCCAGGTAAAAAGCTGGTTCGGGTGTAGCCCATACTTGCGGGCTACCGATGATATGCTCATACCGGGCTGGTCTGTCTCTTCGACGATGGCTTTTTTCTCACTGGGCGCCCATCGCCGCCGTCTCTGTACAGATGTAATGATTTCAACGGGTCCCATCGACACCTGCTCCCTAGTGGTAGTTGTATGACTATATCTATTCCTACAACTTATTTCCACTGCTCAGGTGTCCGGTCGAAATGGGGGCTACTCCATCTATCCCTAGATACCTGTTATACCTTCCTCTTAGATACTCAGCCGAAAAACCGGCGCCACAGCCCACCTCCAGAATATCTATTTTCCCCGAAACCGGTAGGATCGACATGGTTTGTTCCAAACGATTTATCCTAGCAAGACGGTGTGCAGGAAGGATGTCCTTCATTATATAATCCGACGCAATACGATTGAATCGCTCTTGGTCTTGGTTACTCTCTCTCGTTGCTATCATGCAGACCTTCCCCTGTCTCTTTTCACAACGAGGTCGGCCACCAAGCCGATCAGGAGCACTTGGAGGCTCATCAGCCATAGCAATGTAGTGGTATCAGTGATGTTTCCCAGCCAAAAGATATCGTAGGCGGATTTTCCAATAGCCAGTAGGAGAAGCATCAAAAAAATGGGTGCAAAAATGCGCAGAGGATTGAAGTAAGAGATGGTACGCAAAATCAGGATAAAGAACCCGATCGCATCAAAGGGTTTGATTTTTGACTGTCCTTCACGCTTATGATAATCGATGGGCACGTAACGGACGCGATAGCCATCGGCCAGCATCGCCAACGTCAGGGTCGTGGTAAAGGAAAAGCGATTCGGCAGTATATGAAAATAATGGGTGACCCCCTCTTTGCGAAAAATCCGGAACCCAGAATTCAGATCGGGGATAACGACACCACTCAACCGGTTTGCCAAGACGCTGAGTAACCACTTGGCTGGCCTCCTCACCAATGGAATAGCGACTTTCTCCCCAGTACGTGCCCCCACCACCATATCAGCATCGGCAAGGCAATCCAGGAGGCGCGGTAAATCTTCGAAAGGGTAAGTGCCGTCCGCATCCGTTATGACCAGAATGGGGAATCGTGCCTGTCGTATAGCAGTTTTCAGGGAAGCTCCATAGCCGCGGTTCCTTTCATGCCTCAACAGCTTGACCCTTGGCAGTAACTTCGATATTTCTCCCACGGTTTCATCACCGGAGCCGTCGTCGACGACGATCACTTCATTTGGTGTTTTTCCCTCATCGAGAACTGCCAGAATCTTCTCCAGCACGTTATTGATCGAACGCTCCTCGTTGTAGGTCGGTACGACAACGCTCACGCCCTCCGAAAACACTTGTTCAGCCATGATTCCTTCCCCTTCTCAAAGATCGTCGATCCCATATCCAGACAAACCCCGTAGCCGCCATAAGACAAAGCTCCGGGGCAATGACATAGCCATAGCGGCGGATAGAATGGATCACGCCATAAACCAGTGTCATGTAAGCGGCCAGGACGAGAAAAGACATCAATCCCGGAACCTCCCGAATTCTCAGCCCCAGGGTCACCAGGGCCAGAATGACGAAACCATGTTGGAAGATCAGCGCAGCCCATTTCAAAAAAGGAGAGATCTTACCCAAGGCAGAACTCCCAACCGGCGGCGAGAACCATAAAATGAGTCCCCGGCTGAATATCAGCTTGAAAAGGCCCAGGGGTTCGGCCATCACCTTTTCCGCCAGCACTTGTCTCAAATGGCGCGAACCATGGTGCTTCTCAAAGTAGCGTTTGCCTTCCTCTCGTTCCTGTTCCAGCTTCTCCATGTCGGTAACGGACCACCACCAGGTGCCCGCAAACGCGGGGTAATAGGCACGGAGAAGGGTCGTCTCGGCAATCGATTCTCCAACGGAATAAGGGACCATGGCATAGCGTAGCTGCCAGCCTCCCACAAGAAGAAAGGAAATCACTGCCGACAAAATAAGCTGTCGACGCCTATCCCTCCATTTTGGAGTAAACCATCCCAGAAGCATCAAGGCCACGCCTAAAAGGGCAAACTCAGGCTTGGTCAAGCCCATCATGCCGGAGAACAGGCCTGCGCTATAAGCCGCCCAATTATGTACAGCCTCTTTCTGAAACAACACAAACCCGGCTGCGACAAATCCTACCCCCAAAGCAACGAGTAGATTTTCGGAATGCAACCGAGCCACGATTTCAAAAGAGGTATGAAAGAGAAAAAGAATGATGGTGAGCCAGCCCACCGTCTGTAGACCGCTGACACGCACTGCCAGCCAAAAGAGCGGGAAGACTAGCAAGCTGTGCATCAATGCCTGAGCATAAAGGGCATGCAGATAGTCAGTACCGGTGAGGGCATAAACACCTGCCAGGAAAAGGGGATAGGCAGGCGACCGGAGGCGAGTCATCGACGTGCCATCTAGCGAGAATCCCTGCCCCGCAAGTATATGCGTAGCGATCTGGTGATATTGAAGTGCGTCCTTGCTTGGCATCTCGGAAAAATGCCGGATCACCATCATCCTCAGCCCTAGGGTCAAGACGAAAAGCAAGACCAAAACGGTGACTGTTTTTTTATTTGGAATTGCAATCATGGGAGCAGGGACCGGTACAGGTGTTCAAAGCGTAGGACATTCTCATCCCATGCAAAGCTTGCAGCCCAGTCCCGGTTTGCAAGGGAGGGCCTTCGACGAAGGCGGATTTCGGAAATGATGGCAGAAGCCAGGGCAGGCACATCATCCGGCGGGGTTAGGACGGCATCACCACGCGGTGGCAGAACATCGGGAATGCCACCGACATTGGATGCGACCACGGGCAGGCCCTGCGACATCGCTTCCAGAAGCACAATGCCGAACGCCTCCGAACGGCTCGGAAGGACGAACAGATCGGCAGCGGCCATAAAACCCGCAACCTGGTCCGTCTTTAGTTGCCCCCAAAAATGAACCGATGACGCAATCTGAAGATTTTTCGCACTTTGTTCAAGGAATGGCCGCATGCAACCCTCGCCGACCAGCCACAAGCGGGCCGTGGGAATTTTCTGCTGTACGAGAGGCCAAGCCTCCAGCAGCAAATCCTGCCCCTTGATCTGCTCTAACCTCCCCACATAGAGCACCACTGGCGTCTCTTCGGCAGCACCACACTTGTGCCGAATCATCTCGCGCGTTTCCAATGGCGGCTCCGGGTTGAATCCATGCGGTATCACCTTAACGCTGACCGGGGGATGCCTCTGCTCCAGTAATAAACTAAGTCGATTCGTCACAGCCACCACAGACGAAG
>JAKQGS010000107.1 GCA_029556045.1 Pseudomonadota bacterium
AATACCTCGGGCCGTCCCGAGGGCACAGAGCTGATTACGGTGGTCCCTGCCCGCCGATCGGACGGCACCGCTACCGCCACAAACTTTACGCGTTGGATAAGAAGCTTGGTCCCTTGGGTCACGCCACCAATTCGGTGGTGGGAAAGACGGCAAAACCCCGTCCCACTCTCCGTTTCCGCAGCCCCTTGGAAGATAAACCCCTGGTTGTTGGGGAGAAACCCCGGATCGTAAGCGGCATCCACCTCGATTTTGCGGGCGGGTTCACCCATGAGCCTTGGGGTGAGATCGATGATAAAAGACGGGCTACCGCCACCGGAGAAAAAACGCCCATCGGCGGAACCCCGCACCCAAAAGTCTGGTTGTTGATCGAGAACATGGACTTCGCGGACCAGTCCGACCACTCCGTTGTCCAAAAGATGGTATCGCACTGGAAAAGCGTCTTTGCCTGTGGGGAGTTTTTGCGAAAAACACTGGAGGGGGTAGGAATTGCCGCAGGCAAACATAGGCAAATGAGAGGCGGCGTTCTTTTGGGTCCAAGTTTGCCCGGCTTGGGTTTGTGATTCGATGTAGGCTTTGACATTTTTGCCCATAAAAGATTCTGCTGAACTGAGGCACGCCTGAGGGCCATCATGTTTCAGATACTTTTCAAAGTCGGGGGTGCCCTGCAAAAACCAGGTAAAGATTAGGGACATATCCTCCGTCGTTAAGTCCGCCCCTCGCGGCATCTTTTCACGCCGTAGCAATTCCGCATAGTCGTCCTCTTTGCCTGCCAGCTGAAAAACGTTGGCAAAGTATGGATGGGGAAGGGAAGCTGCGAGAATCCCCAAACGAGACGCCGAAATCGGCGCATTGGGAGCTGTGCCTCCCAGGGTTTTGAGGCAGTCGATGACTTTGGTGGCCTCGTCCTTGGTGGTTACGGGAGGGCGGATGCATTCATAGGTCTTCCAAATCGGATCCCCCCAGGCTTGTATGGTGCTCTGGGTGGCAATGTTGCCATGGCATCGGCTGCACTGACCTTCGGGTCGTGGGGTGCCTTCGGGGGACTCCGCGAGACCCAGCAATAACACCGCTCGGTCGATTTCTGTTTGATTGAGGGATTGTTGATCTGGATTGATAAGGACAGGGGCAGAACCGGATTGGGGTCCGTCCTTTACACGACTGGAATTATCCGTGGTTTTGCAGGGCCAAGATGAATGCCGTGGTGGATAAAACCCTCATTGATCGTCTTTATGAAGCGTCGCAAGCCGGCGTCAAAATCCACCTCATCATTCGCGGTATCTGCTGCCTACGACCGGGGGTCAAGGGACTGAGCGAAAATATCGAAGTCATTTCGATACTCGGGCGATTCTTGGAACATAGCCGGATCTTCTATTTTCAGTCCAACGGTCAGGAGCGAATCTATCTTAGCAGCGCCGACTGGATGCCGCGCAACATGGATCGCCGCATCGAAATACTTTTTCCTATTGAAGGAAAGGAAAACAAGCATAGAATAAAGCATGAAATCTTGATGGCATTGCTGGCAGATAATACCAAAGCACGGGTTTTGGACGGTAAGGGCAACTATAACCTGCGGAAGCCCAAGGATGGTGAAGAAGCGATCAGCGCTCAGCACAAATTCATCAAAATCGCCCGCGAACAGGGGGTTAAGTCTCTGTCATACGAGGAGGCCATCCATCACGACTTTAGCAAAAAAGGTCGACCCGTCGCGAAAAAAGATCGCAATAAACGATAGGAGCACCCATTTTATCTCATGAATTCCGAACGCATAGCAGCCATCGATATTGGTTCCAACTCAGTCCATTTGGCGATTACGGAAGTCAGTACTCACGGCCGATTTAAAGTTTTGGATAGCCATAAGGAAGTCATTCGACTGGCCTCCTACCTTGACGATCAAAAAAACATCTCCCAAGAAGGCATTGAACGAACCGTCCAAGCCCTTATTAATATGAAAGCCCTGGCAAGTCCCTATAAGCCCAAGTTTGTGGCCGTCGCCACGCAAGCCACGCGGGCCGCGGCCAACCATGCTGAATTCATCGCCAATCTCAGCCGCCAAACCGGCATCGACGTGCGGGTGATCGACGGAGTAGAAGAGGCCAAATTGACCTTCTTAGGAGTCCGCTACAGCCTACCCATCGATGACCGGCAAACCCTGGAGCTGGATATTGGCGGGGGTTCGACGGAAATTCTGATCGGCAATCGCACGGAAATGCCGTTTGTCATTTCACTCCCACTGGGCACCGTGTCGCTCTCAAAAAAGTTTTTCAATTTTAAGAACGTCAAGAAATCCGATTTTGACGCCCTCAAAACTTATGTTGCCAATGAACTCAAGCCTTACCGCGAGCGTATCAAACAAATAAAGTTCGACTATGCCGTCGCCACGTCAGGGACCGCCAAAGCGCTGGCTACCATTAACTTTCAACGGCATTTTGGCAGCAATGAAAAGGCACCCAACGGGTACGCGTTTCGCAGCAAGGATATCCACAGACTGCTGCAGGACTTTGTACGCCTATCGTCTCCCGCGAAAATCGCATCACAGTTTGGGGTCGACGAACAACGAAGCGAAATCATGATCGCCGGCACCGCCATCATGGATGCCGTGGGAGAGATGTTCCGCGTCAACACCTGGCGATTTTGCAGTTATGGCTTGCGGGAAGGACTGGCGATTCAGACTTTTCTGGGCTCCCACACACTGCAGGAAGCCTCTCCGCAAAAAGTGCGTGAAACCTCCCTGCAACTTCTCGGACAAAAGTATGAAATCGACGAACCCTATGCGCAAGGGGTCCAAGCTTTAAGCTTCGCATTTTTCAAACAAATGCAGCCTTACATTCTCAGGCGCGTCGACTTCTCTCATCACACCGACGAGGATACTCAGATCCTTGCCATCGCCAGTTATCTGTCAGAGATTGGCTGGTTTATCAATCCAACCCGGGT
>JAKQGS010000120.1 GCA_029556045.1 Pseudomonadota bacterium
TCGGAAATCGCCTTGGAACGGTGGGGCCACACCGCTCATTGGACCGGCAAGGAGATGCTGATTATGGGAGGAGCGGCTCGATTTACCCGTGAACTCTTTAGTAACGTTTTAGCTTTTGACCTAGGCTCCCGCAGCTGGCAGGGGTTGAGCAGCCTGGCTGCCCCCGCACCGCGTCAGGATCATGCCGCCGTATGGACCGGAAACAGCCTGCTCATCTGGGGTGGCAACAGCGGATTTGGCCAAAGTTTACAGGACGGGGCGATCTTCTACCCCTGAGAACTACCGGCGATTTTTTAGTGTGTGCCCGAGACCCGATGACCTGAATATTTGCCATGCGAAGTCAGCATAAGGCTGCGATCCTTCGGGAAGTCGCGGCTTTTTTTTATTACCGATTCGAAAGGTTTTCAAAATATTCAAGGTATGGGGGAAAAATCCGATCATTTGAGTTGGATGCGCACAGCTGCGATCCGACAGCCATTCCTTAATTCGAGGATGACGTACTCACTGATGGATGCGCGTTTTAAAAATCGTACGGCCAAGGTCCTGATCGTGGAGCCCACCGGCACCAAACGGCAGGTGTTTGCTGACATCGTCAAATCCCTGGGATTCAGCAATATCGGCGGATTTAAAACCGGGCGTGAAGTGCTTGACTATCTGGAAACCGAGCATGCCGACTGGATCATCATGCCGCTTTTTGCGACGCAGGACGTCAATGCCTTGCAGATCCTGAAGATCATCGTAGAGACTCCCCGTCTGTTTGATGTCCGCGTCAGCATTTTGCTGGAGCCGCTTGAGCAGTGGTGCCTGTCACCCGCCTACAATCTGGGTCTGATGTCCCATCATGTCTATGCCAACGTCAAAGAAACGCTGCTGCAGGAATTTCGAGGGCTACTGGCTTCCGGTGAAAAACATCATTGGAATACCACGTTGGTGGCAGCCGACTACTATCGTCGTCACTTGCTGGCGGGTAAGGACTACAAAAATCTGTTGCGACTGGAAGAAGCTCTGTTAGAGACATTGCCCGGGGAGTCATCCACCCTGTTGCACATGGCAGAAGCTCAGTTTCTAATAAAGGAGCCAGCACGAGCCATGCGGACTCTCAAGCAGTTGGCTCTGATGGATCCCAACATGGCTGCGGCTGCCGAAGCTCTACGGCGTAAGGTGGTGACGGATCCCAACTTCATGCAGGAGATGGATCCGGAAACCATACGGGAAATCCAAAATGGGGACGACAATCAGGCCGGCGTCAACGCCTTTGGCATCAACGATGCCGTGGTGGTGGATGGGGATTCCACCGTGCTTTTTTTCATGCAGAAAATCCTGGCCGAAGCAGGGGTTCCTAATATTCACTGTTTTGAGCGGGCTGAACCAGCATTGCAATGGCTGGAAAAACACGGAGAGCCAGGATTGATCATTCAGGAGTGGCGACTTCCGGATGTTTCGGGGCCTTTTTTTCTGCAACGGGTCCGGCACATGGGGCAGCTCAGGGTGCCGATCCTGGTGATGAGCTCCCTTATTAAGCCACAGGAGATGCCACTCCTTAAAGAAATGAGTGTTTCCGGTGTGATGCCAAAGCCGTTTGATCATCAGGCCTTCTATGGAACGTTGATCTGGGCCCTGCAACAGGATCGCTTGCCCACCGAACAACGCACGATGGAACGCAAGATTAAACAAATGCTGGATAAGGGACAATTTGGTGAGGCCGAACGCCTCAAGGCGGAGTATCTGCGACTCCCCGGCGTGGCCCTGGCGGCCACCCGGCAAATGGAGGCGGAGGTGGCTTATCGATTTTCCCAGTACCAGGCAGCCATCACCTATGCGGCGGAAGCATTGAAAGCAGGAGGTGACACCTTGCTCCTGCTGGATCTTCTGGGTAAATCCTTCCTTAAGTTGGGTAACTACAGCGCAGCTCTGAAGGCGTTTGAAAAAGCCCAGGCGCTTTCCCCTCTGAATATCGGACGTCTTTGTTTGGCTGCCCTGGCGGAGTCGGAGGTGGGAGGTTCGCAAAAAGCGCAGGAATGGTTGCAAAAAGCCAAACAGCTGGATGCCCGGTCCACGGATATCGCGGAGACCGATGTCAGCTTGTCTTTGATCGCCGGGGATTTGGAAAAAGCCAGGGCGCTTATGGAGGAGTTGAGTTCACTCTCCCGCATTCTCGGTTATATGAATAACCGTGCGGTGGCTATGGCCATCAACGGTAAACCCAACCTTGGTATTGTCACCTATCGCGACATCCTGGCCTCACTGCCGCAAAAACACGACGGTATGCAGAGTATTGTGACCTACAATCTGGCTTTGGCCTTTATCCGGCAGAATAAATTGCAGGAGGCTGCCGATTATCTGGCAAAGATCGACAAGATTCCTACTCCTGCATTGGAACGCAAGATCACGTCACTGCGTAAACGGCTGGGACGTGCTTTAAAAAAAGGTGAGAGAATAAAAGTCAATCTTCTGGACGCTTCCTCCTCAAGTCAGGTGTCCCCCGCCACCATCGGTCGCATGAAGGCGGCGCAGGAGGTGATGACGATTCTGGATATCCCCAAAGGCAAGATTTGCTGCTTCCGGCTGCTGGGGGTCGCGGATGGGGGAGATCCCCGCGCCCGCAAACTTCTCGAACAGATGCCGCGATTTAAGGTGCGGGAGTCCATTGAAAAACCCGATTTTGCCAAGGATACCGTCAAGGCAGTATAGAGCCGGGAGGCCCCATGGAAAATGCACCACGAAAAGTGCTCATTGTGGATGATGACCAGGATTTGCGGGAGGTCCTTTCGCTGGAGTGTGGACTGCGGGGTCTTGTACCGGTGCAGGCTGCATCCGTTGATGAAGGAGTGGCTCTTTTGGAGCAGGGAGGTATAGACTGGGTGATCTGCGATTACATGATGCCAGGACGAAACGGCCTGGAGCTGATACATTGGGTGCGAAAGCACCCCTCTTTTGCCACGTTGCCTATCATACTGCTGACCGCAAGCTCTGATATCTCTCTCGTGACAGCGTTTCATCACGGAGTCGATGCCCTGGTGGTCAAGCCTTTTGTGCGGGATGATTTTTTTCAGACGTTCTGGCTGCTGAATCAGCGGCAAAAAGACCGTTGGCAAAACGATCCTGGGTTTGGTGACTCCGCACTCTGGTTGCAGCAAAGTCACCATTCGCTGCAGGAGGTGATGGCGCAGGACGCTTTGCAATTTGGTCGGGGCGGATTCTTTCTGGCGTTAAATCATTGGGAGGGGGGAGCCTACCAAATGGTGAACTTTCACCTCTATTTTAACAGCGGTGAACTGGGGGAATTCGCGGGGGCTGGCATGGTTCGTTGGCAGCGCCCAACCCGTAACCACGGGGATTTTATGCCGGGGGTTGGGCTGGAAATTATTTATTTGGAGCCCCCCGCCCGGCAGTGGTTGGAACAATACCTGCGGCTCCACGGTCCGCAGTCTTTTATTCCTGAGGGATCCCGCAAGGTCCGGGCGGCATAACCCCTAGGGAGTGGCCAAAGTCACATCCCTAATATCCAAGGCGAAGGAAAGAGACTTTTTAGCCCGCGCCGTAAAGATCACCGTATAGGTTCCCGTTGTTTCCGCTTTCCACTCCGTGACGGTTGCCCGTCTGTTTTTGATCTCCCCAATACCTGCAAACCAGCCAGATTTTACCGGCTCATCCTGTGGTTTGGTGATCGATGCGGTCAGAGGTATCTTTTCCCCTGGGGCCACCGGCTCCGAACCCAGTGGCGAGGTAATGGCGACTCCCACGGCTTCCCAATCTAATTCGGGCGCATCCTCCGGAAACACCATGATGTCGTCGGTGATGGGGATTTCCTTAGCGGTCGTCACCAGCTTGAGCCCATAACGCAACTTATAAGGTTTCCCCGCACTGACCAAGGCTGCCAATTCAGCGGGTACCACAAAGGAGGCACTGAAGGTGAGATGATCGAGGCTGGCGTAGGCGGTGCGGGACTGAGGATCCGCAGTGGTGGATACCTCCGGCGCCGGCAATTGACCGCCCCCCTGGGTTAAGGTGTAGGTATCGGCCGTCACCGTGGCATCGCGAGGCACGGCCACATGCAGGGTCACCTGTACCGTGTCGCCAGGTTTGGCCGTGATGGGGGAGGTGGCAATGCCGATGGGGCGCACCGAGTCGATCACCTCGGGGCGATCGTCGGACTCATCGCATCCCCATAGCATCAGGCCGGGGGCCGCAAGTAGCATCAAGAATAACAAAGTTTTGCAGCATTTGGTTGTCATCATTAGAATGTCCCCCTGATTTCGATATAGGGAATGGGCGGTAGATCCTGCACCGGTTCTTTTTCACTATAGTCGTAATTGTATTGATAGCTGCTGACCCGCCGCTGCAGAGCCAGGTACTGAACTCCAAAGCGGTAAGCCAGTTTCCACGTGTCGTACAGACTGTCATAGGTGGCAAACAGATCAAGCGTGTGAAAGTCCGGCAAACGATCGGAATAAGGATGTTCTGTATCGTAAAGCGGTTGGTACTTGTCCAGACTGGCATTGTAGACGGACCCAGTGATGGGCGTGTAAGGACTGCCGGTGTTGTATTTGAACCGCAGACCGAGATCCCAGAGGGGGGTGAGTTTATAGCTACCCGCTAGGTTGACGATGTGGGTTTCATCATAGGGGCTGGTGGTCATCGGCGACTGATCGTCCTCCCGCTCCCTGACTTTGGAATAGGTATAGGCCAGCCAACCAAAAAACTTTTCCGTCATGTTGCGGCGCACAAACAATTCAAATCCATTGGCGGTGCGGGTACCAACACTCTTGTATTCTTCGGCCGCATCCGGAGAGATCAGGTGATAGATACGTTTTTGAAAAACCTGAACTTCTGAATTCCAGCGTTCATTCCATTTTTGCTCAAGCCCCAGGATATAATGATTGGACACCTCATTCAGCAGGTCGGGATTGCCGAAGCCCTTGGCGGTTTCACCGCCTTCGGGGGGTTGAGTGTATTGTCCCACCGCGCCCTTCAATGTTTGAATATCCGTGAGAGGGGAGCGGAAAATCAGGCGGGGATCGATGGCTGTTTTTGCCAGCTGATCACGGTGATAGACCCGCAGCCCCGGCGTGATGGTGCTGGTACCGATTTTTTGATCCAAGGAGATCCAGGCCGCCACATCCTTGTTCCAATACTCACGATTCAGGCTGGAGCGGGGAGCATCCTCGAAATCAAAGTAGGGGTCGCTGGGATCCGGGATCGGGGCTTCGAATTTGAATTTGGCGTTATAGACCGACGGTAATAGCCCCATCTGCAGGTTTTGGTTGGCATTCAAACGTTTGCTGAGGCTGGCTGGCAAGCGATATCCCGCAACATGGCCTCGCAAAAAGTCCGATTGGATCTGGAACTCCTGATAGAAATAGAAAAACTGCGGTGTGGTGCTGAGGGTCCAGCCGGCACCAAGATTTTTGCGTCGCTCCCAGCCCAGCACATAAAATTTATTGGCAAAGTCCACGTTGATTTTGCCGTCCTCACGATCTGAGGCGTCAAACGGAGCGGCAAGTTTGGCCCCATCGACGCTTCCAACGACCGTGAGTTTGGCGTAACCGTCGTCGTATTTTTTGAGGTAACGGATATGGGCGTCACCAAAATACGGCACCAGCGTCAGTCCAAGGTCTTTAGGTATGATGGCCGGCAGAATGTACTCGGTGGAACTTTTACGCACCGACAACGCCAAAGCACTATCCTCCGACAAGGGGCGCTCATGGTATAAGGCGTTGAAAAACGGCACATTCAACTTAAACTCTGTCATCGGATCCGCGGGGATCTCCGACGTGGTATTGAGGGCTATAATGCCACCGGTGACTTCACCATACTGTGCCCCAAACCCCCCGGTATAGAATTCCACATCGCTGAGGAGCTGGTCCGGCACGATGCTGATGTTTCCCACAGGATGAAAGATGATGGGCACCTGGATATCATCGATGTAATAGCGGGAATCATTGGGCCCAGATCCCCGTATCACCACCTCATTGGAAAAGGTGGAGGACTGCACCCCCGGCAAAAGTTTGGTGATCTGGACGGGATCGCCACCGGGGGCAATTCGTTTGGTTTCCTCCACCAGAATCGTTTTCTGGGAGGCTGCGGGGCGTTTGTTACCCTTGATCACAATCTCTTCATCATCCGGCTGGCCGGGTGGCAAAAAGACTCGGGGGGGATTTCCTTGCCGCAGCGCATTGGCAGCGATGATCTGCTTCTCAAAACCCTTTTTGCTGATCATGATCTGCACGCCATCCGCCACAGCGGGAAGCACCACCACTCCCTGGGGATCGGTAAAGTATACTTGCTGGTCTATCTGCACTTCGGCCCGACCCAAGGGCTTTCCAGTACCTTTTTGCAGGACCATGAGTCGAAGGTCCGATGCCACCGGTGCCGGTGCTGACGGCGATGTGGGGGCCTCTGCAGGAGTTTGAAGCTCTTGCGCTTCCAATGATAGCGGCACCAGAGCAAGGACCATGGAAAGTGGTACAAGCTGGGATAATCGCGGGAACACCGAAGGGGTCGACATGCCGTAACACTCCGTGGGTCTTACCAGGCAGCGGCGGGAGTTCAGAACTTTCCCGTGCGTCCGGCAATAATTTTGAGATGCTTCATAATTTATCGCAGGAAGCGCCGGAGAGAAAGTCAATTGTCAGGGAAAAAGGGTAGACCTTTGTCAGTCCAACTCAAGCCGGATGGTAATCTCCGTCCATCCCGCGATGGGGACCCCAACGGGATTACGGCGGGGTGAAAATTGTGCTTTGCGAATGGCTTCGATCACACGGCCATCCATATCATAACCAATTTTCTTCTTGAGCTGGACGTCACCGACTTTTCCCTTATCGTCAACGAAGATTTCCACCACAAAACGCCCCTCCAGGTTGGCTTCCACGGCGGCGTCGGTATATTGAGGCAGCTTAAGGCTATCCAGCAGCAGTTTGGCGTCGGCGCTATAATCCCGGTCAAGCTTCTGGATATCCTCCGGACGCATGCGTTTACCATCGTCTGCCATCATAGTGGTATTGCCCACCGGGACAGCGATGCCACCGCTGCCCACTGGCTGCAGCGATTCTTTGGCAACCCCGTATACCGGTTGCGGGGGTGGTGTGTTTGGATCCACTTTGGGAGGATTCGGGGTCTTGGCCAGAGCCTTGGGTGGTGTCGGGGGAATCTTTTTTTCCACTGTGGCCGGTGTTGGCGGCGGCGGTGGTGGAGGCGTCTCCTGAATTTTTACCTTTATGGAATCGGGACGTCGTGATGGAGGGGCGTCTTCCACCATGGTGGACGTCAAGGCGCCGAATAGAGCCACATGCAGGATCAATGACCCCAGTGTTCCCAGGGACAGACTGTTTGTGAACGGTGCGGGCAGGGACATAACA
>JAKQGS010000129.1 GCA_029556045.1 Pseudomonadota bacterium
GCCGGCGGCCTGCTGTTGGGCGACGAGGTGGAATTGGTGATCCAGGTGGAAGCAGAAAACACCAGCGCCAAAAAGAAAAGTTAATCAACTTCCGGTTATCCCTCCTTCGTGAACACGGGGAGGGTAACCGGCCCCTTCTCGTGGTTGCACTTCATGTCTAACAAACTCGTCTACTCCACCAGCGGCACGGTTAAAAACGATCCTAAAAAATCCGATCACTATCAGAAAAGCGCCGGTCCCGTTAAGATGCGCCTGGAAACCGCCGGTCGCGGTGGCAAGGCGGTCACCGTCCTGTTCAACCTCCCTCTGGAGGAGACCGAGGCCCGTGCGCTATTGAAGGAGCTGCAGGGAAAACTAGGTTGCGGCGGCACCATGAAAGACAGTCATCTGGAGTTTCGTGGTGATTTAAGGGAGAAAATTGAAAAGCTTCTCGCCAGCAAAGGCCTGAAGGTGGTGCGGGCTGGCGGTTGATGCTCCGGTTACAAACCAGAGCATCAGAAAATCGTCAGTGGTCCAACCTTATTTTTTGGCCTGCATGAAACTCATACTCACCCCCTGCGGGCTCTCAATCACAGAATAGCGCCCAACCTTGGGAATATCCCGTGGCTGCACCACCACATTGGCACCCAGTTTTTTGGCCCGTTGGGTGACGTCGTCGCAATCCTTCACCGTAAAATAGGTATCCCATCCTGCGGCCTTCATACCCATGCCAGGATCCTTGTTCATCATCCCGCAAACACTGGTCTCACCCTGCTTGAAAATAATGTATGGGTAGTCAGCGGTTTTTTGAGAAACGGGCTCCCAATGAAAGACATTGGTGTAAAACGAGCCGGCACGATCCATATTGTCCGTATTCAACTGAAACCACCCCGGTGCACCATTGGCCATGGGGTCCGCCTCAATACCCGCAAACATATGAGGCTGCATCACGGACACCGTGACACCGGTGGGATCCGCCACCGTGGCATACCGTCCCAAATCCAAAAACATCTCGGGTTCACTAACCACTTTCCCACCGTGTTGCCGCACCGCTTTCAGAGTTTCGTCGATGTTATCCACCGCGATGAATTTCTCGATATGCGCGGGGGTACCTTCCGGCATTTTCTTTAGGTCACAAAATCCAGCTACCGCGCTGCCCTCCAATTGGCAAATGGCATAACTCCCGCTGCCCATCTTCATGTCCATGGGTTGCCAGCCCAATAGTTTGCCGGTGAATTCCTGCGACGCCTTGATATTGTTGGTCATGAAATCGATCCAACAAAACTGTCCTGCCTTACGAATGACTTTTGACATAGGAGACTCCTTCTGACGAAAAGTTTGTAACAGAAACCGGTACTCTTGCGGCGCATCTTAACACCAACACAAATTTTGACGATGGGTGGAATTTACCAATTTGATCGATGAATGCTGAGAGTCTATTTTCGCTTGCTTTCGCGGAGAATTTTCGTGAGGGGAAACAACTCGATCTGAATACGATAAACATCATCCTTTTGCGATGAACTCTCCAGAAAGTTAGCCAGATTGCGGCGAAACTTTTGAATACGGTCCATCGCCTCCGGCAACAGTCGACGATCGATGGTCACCGTCATGCCAGAGAAGTTGCTGTTCTCGTAGAGGATCCTGCGAGTATCGGCATCAACGTCATGCAACGACTGCAAAAACGTTTTTTGCAACGCCGCATATTCCAGCAAAAGACCATAGGGGATGAGATCGCGGTTAAAAGCCGCCACCGATAACATCTTGCCGGTGGCCTGCAGGCATCCGTTCTCATCACCGGTGACCAACTCCAAACGCTGCAATACAGAGACCGCTTCCCGGCACTTTTTCAGCTGCAGCCCCAGCGTATCCGCCACCGTCGCAATCGTATGAGGTCCAGGCAATTCCAAAACATTGAGAAGGGGAAGATAGAACCAATGATCCACCAGCTTGCGGCGATCTTCATCAACCGCCGGCAAACGTTCATATTGAACCGCCATACCGCTTTGAATGCCGAGAATCTTGTCTTCGGGTACGCCGATCTTATGAAGGATGGAAGCTGCGGTGCGTGGGGATAGATTGATCTTCTTCGCTAAAAACCCCGACAGAGTGGCCGGACTGATGCCCAGAAACTTCGCATAAGCCCGCAGTGAATAGCCGGGGTTTTTTCCCTGCACTTCACGCCAATGACCCTCAAGATAGGTTCGTACCAGCTTTTGTGTGTGGCTTTTTCGGTCCATAAGTCCTGAAATTTCTTAACTGTCCGACCAGCCGATGTTTAAAAATCTCACTTGAACACTTATTCACCGACTGACGGCCACAGCACTTGCCACTCCGCACTGTTCGCGTTAGGAGGCGCTTGAGGCGAAAGCCGACACCAAAGAAAGAATCAATTTTGTTTCATTATACACAGAACCCAATTTGAAAGGAAAAGAACCATGAAAACTCTCAACACCCTCGCCCTGATCCTAACTCTGGCGCCGCAGGCTCTGCTGGCTCGCCCCGGTTTCAACACCACCAAGGTGATGGACTGCATTGAGATCGCCCGCGCCCCCCACGCCATCTACCGGGCTGACGTCAACCTGAAAACTCGTGACTTTGGCCCTGCTTCTCTGCAGGTGGCCCTCACCACCCGTGTTAACCCGGATGAAGTCGTTGCCATGATCGATTGCCCGGTGATCGGCGAAAACAGCATCGGCGAAACCGCCTGTGAAACGGCTCCCTCTCTGGTGCGCGATGGGGAAACCTTCGAAGTATCCTTTGACGGCCTGGACAATATTGTCTTTATGGATCTGGTCGTGAGTTTTGCCGGCGGCCAAAAAGTCCACCAACTGGACTGCGAAGCAGTGGACGCGAACTAAGATCTGAAGGGCGGTCAACATGGCCGCCCTTTTTAATTCATAATTTCAATATGTTAGCCACAGCGCTCCCTCCTTCCATGAACCCACGCCATGACATAACTTCTATAATTTCCTCAATGAATTCATGATGTGGCTTAATACTTTCAATATTCTGTAGCTTTCTTACCTTAATTATTATAAAGAACCGCTGCACAACATATCGGGCATTGCCCCATCAGGATCAAAAACTCGCGATCATATCATTATAAAACTCAGGGAAAGTAGGCTCTCGCATGGGTAAAAATTTGGACACCTCAATGGACGCATTCTTAAAACTTGGCCTCAGCGAACCGCTGGTTCAGGCCTTGGCGGACATGGGCTATGAAGAGCCCACGCCGATTCAGAGTGAAGCCATCCCCCATCTTTTGAATGGCGTTGACCTCATTGGTCAGGCCGCCACTGGAACCGGTAAAACCGCCGCGTTTTCACTCCCCATGCTGGAGCGTTTAAAAGGCCGCGGCAAAAGCATCCGCCCCGCAGGTCTGGTGCTGGTACCCACCCGGGAACTGGCGATGCAAGTGGCGGAAGCCGTCCATAAATACGGTAAAAAACAAGGCATCCGCGCGCTGCCCATTTATGGCGGCCAGGGGTATGATCCCCAGATTCGCGGCCTCAAGCGTGGCGTTGACGTGGTGATTGCCACCCCGGGGCGGGCGCTGGATCATATCAATCGCGGCACGCTGCAGTTGGAAGAGGTCAGCATCGTGGTTCTGGATGAAGCCGATGAAATGCTCGACATGGGATTTGTGGATGATATCGAAACGATTCTGGCGGAAACACCGGATGAACGTCAAACCGTGCTCTTCTCCGCAACGCTGCCGCCGCGGATTGCGTCCATCACCAAAAAATACCTGAAAAACCCCACAAAAATTCAAATCGCCAAAGAAAAAACCATTCCTGGTGAGACACCCAAGGTTAAGCAAGTCGCTTATATCGTGGCCCGCTCTCAGAAGTTAGCAGCTTTAGGGCGCATTATCGACGTGGAAAATCCCACATCCGGTATCATCTTCTGCCGCACCCGTAACGAAGTGGATGAACTGACGGAAACCCTG
The DNA here is from genome assembly GCA_029556045.1 of Pseudomonadota bacterium. Next base: position 3,929 of record JAKQGS010000129.1, read on the forward strand.
AATGCCCGTGGCCTTCGCACTGAACCCCTGCATGGCGGCATGAGCCAGATACAGCGGGATCGTGCCATTAAAAAACTGAAAGAAGGCAAATCCGACCTGGTGATCGCCACCGATGTGGCAGCCCGTGGTCTTGATATCGATCGCCTGTCTCACGTGATCAACTTTGACGTCCCATCCGCGCCAGAATCCTACGTGCACCGCATCGGGCGGGTTGGCCGTGCCGGACGCGAAGGCATCGCCATCACCCTAGCGGAGCCCCGCGAACATCGCCTGCTGCGCAATATTGAGCAGATCACCAAACAAAAAATCAACACCGCTCCGGTGCCGTCATTGGCGGATCTGCGGGCCCGTCGCATGCAGGACACCCTGGATAAGATGCGCCATGCGGTTCCAGAAGGTGAATTTGAACCGTTCCGCCCCCTGGTGGAAAGCCTGTCCGCCGAATTTGACCTGATGGACATCGCCATGGCGGCCCTCAAGATCATCCACGCCCAACAACCGGGTGCCGAAGACGGACCTGAGGTCTTTGGATCACCGCAAGGTCCCGAAGGTCGTGAACGCTTTCGCTCGGGGGGAGACGATCGTCGGCCCCAGCAACAGGGTGGATCACGGGGACCAAGACCCCAGCAACGGGAGCGGCCACGGCCCAACGGCGCCCGCATATATATCAACGTGGGACGCGCCGACGGTGCCCGGCCTCAGGATATCCTGGGGGCGATTACCGGCGAAGCGGACATCCCCGGCAAGCAGATCGGCAGCATAGAAATATTTGATCGTTTTTCCCTGGTGGACGTGCCTAAGGATGCCACCGATCATATCATTGATTGCTTGAATTCGACGATGATCAAAGGACGCAAAGTCCGCTCCCGCATCGATCGCGAAAAACACTGACCCCTCATCCTCATGTCCCCGCTTGCCCCCAAAGTGGCAGCAGGCGGGGGACATTTCCCCCGCCTTGGTGTATAGTATTCCGATACTAGGAAATACAACACACCCGGTGGGAGCCTGCCATGATCAGACGATGGGGATGGACTTTACTGCTATTAGCCAGTTGCAAAACAAGCCTTTCCACCCGACCCTTTGAAGAATCAGAACTCTATCAATTACCCAGCACAACCGGCAATACCACGGTATGTGTCTGCGCCCAGAATTCCAACCGCCAGTCCTGGGACCTTCTGCGTCAGGATCAAATCACCAACACGCGAGAAAACCTGGGAACCTTTGCCAGCATCGATGCCTGCGTGCAGGCCAAAACGGAACCGGATGCCTGCCCCCTCCATTTTTAAAAATCAGCATCAGATAGTGGGAGAATCAATGATGAAATGGTTAAGCATCGTAGCGGGTCTATCAATCATGGCATTCCAAAGCACACGCCTCTATGGCTACGGTGACATGGCCCATCTCACCGTGTGTAAAATTGCCTGGGAAAAGATGGGGGCCACCACCCGCCAGGGTATCCTTCAGATCACTGGAAATGCACCATTTGCGGATCAATGCATCTGGCCCGATCAGGTTAAAAAAACCCCTGCCTGGTCCGAAAGCACCCACTACCATTTCATCAACTTTAATGATGGGGACTTTTGGGGGCGCTCTGGAACCCTCTCCCCGAAAGGGGACATGATGCTTATGGTGATGGCGGCACGGGAAGGTCTGATGCCGAATAGCGGCAAAACAGTGGACCAAAAACTGTGTTACCTGCGTTTTCTCGGACATCTGGCGGGTGATTCACACCAACCGCTTCACTCCGGACGAATTGTGGACCGTGGCGGCAATGGCATCCCCGTACCGGGTTGGCAGGGCCAGGACCAGTACCGGGTGCGTTCTCTGATGGTTGAATTTACATCCACGCCGACCGACCGCTGGGATCCGGTATACTTCCGTCCCACGGGCCCCATGCAGATTTTTGACGAGCATAAGAACACCAACCTGCACACGCTCTGGGACGATGCACTACCGGACCGCGACACCCGGACCCTGGGTTTTTATGAAGACGAAGACAGCTTTGATCCCCAGGCAGTATCCGGGGAATATGCCGAATTTCTTCTGGGCATTGTGAAGGATAGCCGCCGGGAGGAGGCCATGCAGAGACTGATGGGGGACGACCTGCTCCGGTGGTTTGAGCACGCCTATGCCTACCGCCCCACCGCCTATGACACCGCGACATTGGCGGATCAGGACAAATACACCAGCCAAAATACACCCATTGTCCGCGAACTATTGACCCAAGCGGGATACCATCTGGCGGGGATGCTGACGCAGATTCTCGATCCCGGGGCACAAAACTCCAATACGGAAGAACTGACGACGATGCGTTATGAGGAAATTAAAGCCCGCATTGCCGCAGGATTGGGCGCGGGCACAACCTTTCAGGATGTCTGCTCCCGGCCGTAGATGTATCTACATACTTTCCCTGCCTGCCCTCAACATAGAAATTGAGTTGCTTTTTTGTTATCATCATTGCTCATACCCATACCGTTTAACCGAAGGAGCAAAACATGCGGCATGTCCTCTTATATTGTGCCCTGTTGGTATTCAGCGCCTGCAAGACTGGTGAATCGACCCAGGCCCTCAATCAAATAGATTCGACCGTTCTGACAGCCTCTCTACCAACCAAATTTAAAGCTTTTTTCGGCCCCTATCACGCCGCCCGCGGCACCGTGTATGAGGCCGAAGGCATGGCAGCAGGAACCGACGCACAGGAAGCCTTTCAGTTTGGTGAGTACGCCATTTTGTCCCGCCCATCCTACGGGGGATACACCTTTCAGGAGGCGATCGAAAGCCGTTGTTTTACCCACGATGTCAACCGCATCTGGGGCATGGTGGTCCCACCCTCTGAAGCAGGGGTGGTGAATAACCCCGCTGACACCGAGTTATGGGTACCAGCCGCATCACCCGGTATGATTCAGGGTGCGGAACGCTATTCCAAACTATCGAAACTCTGCCCCCAGATTGCGGGTATGATCATCGATGATTTTATCGCCAATTATCGTTCTGGCCGGGTCACCCTCAGCGATGTCATCAAGATCCGTGACGCGTTGAAGGGAAAAACCACCGACAACAAAGGCAACGTCACCTATACCAGCCCCGACCTGAAGCTTGCCATCGTGGTTTACGAGCGGGAGCTGGCGGATCTCGATGCGGAACTGCTCAAGCAGATCGAAGCCGTCAATCTGTGGATATACAATCAGAACGGTCGGTATCAAAATTTTGAAAGTTACATCAACACCATTCGCACCAAATATCCGGAGGAGGAAATCATCCCAGGCATATATATCCTGAACTCGGACTATGGCGTTTCCTCCCGCGCCTCCGTGCATGATATGCTGGACATTTCCATCAATCTATACGACCAAGGCCTGGCTTCAGGTATCCTACTATTCGCGGGACATTGGGTGACCCAGGAGAACCTCAGCCAGTTTGCCAGCCGCGGCTGGCCGAACTCATGGAACGATCAGCAATTGGCCAAAAAACTGAATACCGTCTATTATCCCTACCTTGGGCAACTCAAAGGTCGCTTCGTATCCCGCTCGATCAACGATGGCAGCGAGACCCCCATCGCCAAGGCGATTGTCAAAATCTACTGGGTGAAGGACGGACACGAAAGGCTGATTACCCGAAAATTTACCAAAGATGACGGATCTTTCGAAGCGGGCGTCTGGGCTGGTCGTAACCCCGAATCTCCCTGGACTTACCGCATCGACGTTGAACAGGACGGCGTTAAGGTGGCTTCCACAAGTATAACTTCACAGGCTCAGACGATTGTGGAAATTCCAGATCTGACCGTCGAATCCCCATAATCCAACCGGGAGCCCCGCTGGACCAAATCGCGGGGCTCCCAACAATTTTCATACTAATCGGCAACTTACAATCACCATCTTCCCTTCTGGCGAAACCGTCCTCGATCTGTTAAAACACCTACTGAATCACCGGGGGTGTCCGACGGTCTGCATTGGCAGACAGGGCTGAGAGGATGATGATCCAGCGATGGATCCAATCCAACCCCAAGACCTGATCTGGATCATGCCAGCGTAGGGAGCGTGATGACTGCTGGGAAAGCCTCAGGCCCCAACCTTCATCGCCTATCTCCGGAATTCAAAGATTTTTAGAAGTCATCTCATCAATAGCATGACTCTAAGTCCCTTTGTAAAAGCCATGAAAGGCATGAAACGCATGAGTTCAGAATCCACCAGCACCAATGTGTCCGATAAAATCTACATCCCCGGTCAGACTTATCCCTGGCTGAAGATCCCCATGCGCCAGATCACCCTGCAGGCCAAAAACAGCGATGGCTCACCGCAAAAATTTGCCATGTACGACACCTCCGGCCCCTACACCGACCCTTCTTTGCAGATCGACGTGCGCAAGGGTTTACCCCGCCTGCGGGAGGAATGGATCAAGGCGCGGGAGGATGTGGAGGATGTGGCAAACCCCAGTGGGTATCGCATGCCTCTGCCTTCCGGCAGTGATTTCCAGCACAAACCACGTCGTGCCAAATCGGGTATGAATGTCTCTCAAATGCATTATGCTCGTCGCGGCATCATCACCCCGGAGATGGAATTCATCGCCATCCGGGAAAATCAAAACCGTGCTCTGCAAAAAGATCAAAAGGTGGATACGGAGCGGGAGGCCCGCCTGAAAGGGGAATCCTTTGGCCTGATTGTACCCGATGAAATCACACCGGAGTTTGTGCGCCAGGAAGTGGCGGCAGGCCGCGCCATCATCCCCGCCAACGTCAACCATCCCGAATGCGAGCCCATGATCATCGGCCGCAAATTTTTGGTGAAAATCAACGCCAACAGCGGCAACTCGGCCCTCAGCTCTGGCATCGACGAAGAGGTTGAAAAGCTGGTGTGGGCCACCCGTTGGGGCGCTGATACCGTTATGGATCTCTCAACCGGCAAAGACATCAAAGCCACCCGTGAGTGGATCCTGCGCAATTCGCCAGTGCCGATCGGCACCGTACCACTCTATGAAGCTTTTGAAAAAGTTGGCGGCAAGATCGAAGATCTGAGCTGGGAGGTCTATCGTCAGACCATCATCGAGCAAGCGGAACAAGGGGTGGACTATTTCACCATCCACGCCGGGGTCCTAAAAGATTATATTAAATACGCGGAAAAACGCGTCACCGGCATCGTCTCCCGCGGTGGCTCCATCATGGCCCAGTGGTGCCTGACCCATAATCAGGAAAATTTCCTCTACACCCACTTTGAAGAAATCTGCGAAATCATGAAGGCCTATGACGTTTCGTTCTCTCTCGGGGATGACTTGCGCCCCGGTTCGCTAGCAGATGCCAACGATGCCGCGCAGTTCGGTGAATTAGACACCCTGGGTGAGTTGACCAAAATCGCCTGGAAGCACGATGTGCAGGTGATGATTGAAGGCCCGGGCCATGTACCGATGCACCTCATCAAAGAGAACATGGAGCGGCAGCTGAAGTCCTGCCATGAAGCCCCCTTCTACAC
>JAKQGS010000137.1 GCA_029556045.1 Pseudomonadota bacterium
TTGCAACGACACCTCCTTTATGGGGTCCAACTCCAAAAAGAAAGCTGGAGGGGGAACAGGTTCCGGTACCGGAAAAAACGGTAACGGTAACGGCACGGATCCCAACGTTGATATCACCACCATCAATGAGGCCGATCTTCCCAAACCGGACATCAATCTGGGGGAAGGGGACGAAGATCCACCTCTGGTGTTCGGACCGGAGTTCAAAGGGTCTTTCCTGTCGCAGGGACTGGAGTCCTCGCAGAAAAGCCACCTTTGGGTCGCCACCACTTTGGGGAATGCCTACTACTTTGAACTGGATGGCAAAACCATCGTGCGTAAGAAAAAGTGGAACAACCTCACCACCGGCTCCGGAACCCGTACCTACGTGACCGAGGGTGGCGTGATCATGGCCCAGAGCGGCGGTCACCTGTTCTGGATCGATCGCGAAGGCACGCCGGAAGGGGCATTGGCGCGCACTTCTCCCACTTACTTCAAACTCACCGGTCCAGGCGCGAGTGATCGAGCCTGTGTTGTATCCTATCGCAAAAACGAAGCACGCTACCTCGGCATGGGCTACGGCGTGGGTAACTTTGTCGAATTCGCCATGGATAATACCGCACCATTTGCTCCGAAGTGGGACCAGCAAACCGGCACCGTGAACGTGGGCGCCACGACCCTATGGGGTTATAGCTGTTACATCGATCAGGAAAATTTGATCTACTACAGCGAATGGGTTCAATCTTCACCAGCGGCCGTGAGTCTGGCCAACCTGACGGCTGTCAATGCCACCACGGTGGCACCGAACGGCAGCTTTAGTTCCACGAACTTGACCAATGAAACACAGGGTACCGCCAAAACGCCAGCCTCCTATGCGATGGGGGGCGACCGCAGTGGTAACGTATTCAATGGTTCCGGTTATTACACTCTGGCTTACGAGCCTAAAAACAAAACGGTTTGGGGCGGTTCCGGGGGCAACCTCTCCATCATGCCCCGCGACTGCTTGACCAAAACCGCAACCTGTGCCGGCCATGCCGCCTTCCCGATAGCCACCTCCATCGGCGCCCAAGTGGGTCCGTTGAGTGCGCTGGGTAATGGATACATGGTGGGTCTGGTCCGCCAGGCCGGCGACATCTTTATCATGAATCAAAAGGTTGATGGGGATATCACCGCCGGTATTGAAGCGACCAAAATCGACACCGTCAAAGGCGACCCCTATATGTACACCGACTTTACGGGCGCCACCCTTTACATGACCAACGCCCTGTCCGACTTTGATTTAACTAAGGGCAAACAGTTTGACCCAGCCAAGCCTTTGAAAGCGGTTGGGTTCACCTGGGCCGCCCATTCTGGCAAATCCGATGTCTGGGCTGACATCAAACTGGAGATCCGGTGCTACAAAGCCGGTGAGGCCAAGCCAGATTTTGAAGTTGCTGATGCCGTCAAAAATGCGTACGAGCAAACGGTGCTTAATCTAAAGTCATGCAATGGCAAAGTCGTGGATCATGTGGAAGTCCAGCTGACCCAACTGAACAACAAATCCACCCTGATGAACGTCAAAAAGATTCAAGTCACGGCTTACCAATAAAACATCTTCACATCGATCGATAAAAGGGGCTGTCCAAGCCCCTTTTTTGTATTCATTTCAAAAAAATAAATCCCCTTCCTACCCGTTCCCCCCTATCCTGAAGATGAGAATTCTGTTAGAAAAGATGATTGCCCAATGAATTCCCGGGAGACTACATGCTGATCAAGCATCTGTGCGCGCTTGTGCCTGTCATAGGGATCAGCTTAAGTCTCAGTGCAGCACCTCCGACTCCGGTTGCCCCGCAGGAAATTCCGAGCGCGATGGCGACGCCCCGTCCCAACGAATGGATTATCGGCTTTGACGTTCTGCCCACTCTAACCCATTTATTTTCCTGGGCCCCCAGTCCCCTGGGCCTTGATTGGTAGGAGAATCAAGCTCTCTTTTTTTTAATAACCCTACCCCACCTTCCCAATCCCCAACCCTTCATTTCCTCTAGAAACCACCACCGATCGGCA
>JAKQGS010000149.1 GCA_029556045.1 Pseudomonadota bacterium
GTCCACGGTACTCCCGTGGTTGGGGAATCCGTGGCCGTTGAGGTGCGCCTGGGGGCACAAGCTGTTGATCCTGCGTCAGCATCTCAAAATCTTTAATGCGAAAGGACACATTCCTTATGAAAACAGGTTTTCTGAATAATATTGGGTTGGCTATCTTGGCTGGTTTCCTTCTCAGCGGGTGCGGTGATAGCGCAGGCGATCCGGAAACCATCGACCAGACGGATTTGAATCCCCCTGGCGCCCTGGTATCGGTGACGGACTCTGAAAAAATTGAATTGCGCTGGACCACCGGCAATGGGGAAAAGAACTTCAAAGGCTACTATGTTTTTGCCGCCAAGTCCTCACTGGCGGATCTAGCGTCCCATGTGAAATATCCGGAGGGGGCGGATGCCTCTGCCGGTGTTTCTATTCCCCGCTGCAGCGACAATAATGAATTTTTCAAAGCCTTCGGTTTTACGGTGACCGACGCCAAGTGCGATTCGTCGTTGTTTTCCGGCAGCAAGGCCAGTGGTTCACCCACTGCGGAGGAAGAGCGCGAGGCCGAAGAAGCCGAAGACAAAGAGGTCTTGCGAAATTTTGTGCCCTGCGCGGAAAGCGATACGGGTGCCAACCTGTCTCTCGCGGTGACCCCTCCCGCGGTGTCGTTACAGAAATGCACCATCACGCAGGCCTGGAACGCCGAGACCAAGGGTTTGGAGGTTCTCAAAAACGGCGAGTCGTATACGTTTTTTGTCATGGCAGTGGCGGGTGATGACCTGGATGAGGTCAGCTGGTCGTCCAATATCATTGAAGACGTGCCCTCTCAAACATCGCTGGCCACGCAAAATCTTGAAATCCCCGCTGGCCGTTATGTTGTCCTGGAGTGGAATACGGATGCCACCAGTGCAGAGTTTCTGACCACCAGTGTGAATGACAATGATGGGGCAGCGTTTCCCTGCCCCGGTGGCAGTACCAATACCCCCTGTTGGCTCACATCCGGCAATACAGAGAGTTTGGAAGGGATCTATCTGGCGCGGGATAACGTGAATGCCGCCTATAAGCAGAGGATCTTTGTCTCCACCCAAAGCGGTGGCCCCTGGCGCATTCAGCCGGTGCCGTTGCGCAAGGATACCGACGCGGTGGATGATCGTAATATTTACCTCCGTATACCCGGCGATCAGGCGACCACCGATTCCACGTCAGCCCCCTATCCGGAGACCGGGACGACATTTACCGTCTACGACCATAAACTGTTTGACCTGGTTTACACCGCTTCGGATGGCAATCGTTACTATGGTAAGTTGATCGTGACCGATCTGGGGTACGACGGGGATAGCGCCACCGGTGCCGCGACCATCGAGGTGACGGTGGTAATGCAGCCCAAGGCGAACGATACCCATTACCTGTTTTGATGATGGGGGAAGAGATACTTCCCCTTCGCTTCGCTGCGGGTCAGGATGACGGGCCTTTGCTTCGCTGCGTTTCAGTGCGACAGCAACGGACTCTACTTGAGCGTGATGTTGCGCAATGAGATGAGCTTATCGGTGCTGTCATAACCCATCAGGCGCCAGTTTTGGCCGGAGGTTGGCTGAGGCAGGGCGTCGATATTCCAGAAAACATGGCGACTACTGCGGCTGCTGTTCAGGCTGAGGCGCAGACGTTCACTCGGACAGTCCGCGTCGGTGCGGGCACTGATGGTGCAGATTTCCACCTGTGTCACAGACGTGGGAGCCGCCACCAACAGGATCAGTCCCCCCTCTGTGGAAGGCACTACAGCGACCTTTAAGTCGGTACTCAGGGAGCTGCTGGCAGTGCCCTGCGCCTGATCATAGGAGCCGGAAGCCGCTTCCAGTCCGGCGTAGTGGGACAGGTAAGCCAGGGTCAGCTGGGCAAATCGTTGCACCAGAGCCGTGGATGTCAACGCCGTGGCCTTATCCTGAGCGGTGTGAATCAGGTGATTGTAGTTTTCCGG
>JAKQGS010000156.1 GCA_029556045.1 Pseudomonadota bacterium
GGGAGAGTCCCATGTGGTGTTGATCCACGGCCATGGCACCGACACCCTCAAACGAGCGGTTCGCACCGCCTTAGCCAAAAATCCGCCTTACAGCCTGGACTTCCGTCCCGGTGAAGCGGAAGAAGGTGGTGATGGGGTTACCGTGGTGGAACTTAAGCTTTAGTCAATAGAATTAGGGTTGACCGCGCCGGCGATGTTCCACTAGCCTCTTAATGTCATCCAAAAACGGAAATATTTAGGAGTCGTTTATGATGCATCGCTGGCGAACGTTACTGTTGTTGGCAGGTTTCAGTGTGTCCGCCCTGGCCCGTGGCGAGATGGTGGAATTTAAGATTCCCACCAATACCAACGAAGCGAATCGGGTCTTTCAAAAAAATATGGCCCGCACCATCTTTAACGGCTTCCTGTCAGGATCGGGAGACCAAGTCTCCTATATTGGGGGCATGCTACGATTTGACCTTAACAACGTCAAGGATATCTACCGCGATGAACTCAAAGCCTGCCGCGACGATCAAGGAGTGTTGGATCTGGCCGCGCTACGCCGGGTTTGGCAGGACCATTTTTTGGATTTAAGACCAGATTTGGGTTACGGCACCCTGATGACGGAAGCCCTGGCGACCTTTGAGCACAACTCCCGCTTTAAGACCTGGGAACCGGACATCATCAAACGCAGCGATGTCAAAGAAAAAACACGGGTGATCTATCGCAGCCCCCGCGGTCTTTCGCCCCGCATCTCAGTGGCACAGACCCATGATTCAGAAACCGGTGATTTAAACGCGCCGATTCGGGAGACAGAAATCGCCATCGAGCGGGGTGACAATTCCGGCGATTGGGACTTTTTTGCTTATGACGAGCAGGGACAATTGCAACCCTACTCCGAGTTTCCCATGGGTCGTCGTCCCTCCCCGACCATCTGTTCCGGCTGTCACTATGATGCCGACAGCGGCACCACCTCCCGCATCATGAGGGACTTTCACTACTGATGGACGATACGTTTCTGACGTTTGTGGTGGACGATCAACTGGAATCGTTGGGGATCGAAGCACGACGCATGTTCGGCAGTTGGGGTCTGTACCATCAGGGGTATTTTTTTGGCATCGTCTCCGAAGGGCGTCTCTATCTCAAGACCACCGATGCCACACGACAGCCGTTTCTTGACGCGGAGATGGGGCCCTTTCGCCCCTCCCCGCAGCAGACTCTGAAGAATTATTACGAAGTACCGGTGGATGTTCTGGAGGATGCCTCCACCTTGCAACAATGGGTGAAGCAGGCTATCAGCACCCAGACCATCACCAACTAGAGAAGGTTGTCCCAGCCAAACCCTTCTTTGGCCACCGCCAGATCCCCCAACTCCTTGATCCATTCATCGTCATTGGCATCCATCTTTTGCGCAATGGTGCGGATCCGTTCATCCACCTGATGGGAAAAGGTGCGAGCAATCTTAACCTCCGCAGCGGCAGCATCGGCCCCTGATCGCGCGATGGAGTCAGTCACGCGACTGACGACGCAGGACAGAGCATAAAGGTCGATCATCACCTGGGCCATACGCCGACTGGCCAGTTGTTTTTCCACGATTTTTTTACCATGCCGCCGCAGAAGTTTGTCCGCAAGGGTGGCCAGAAACCGAGTATGGGTTTCCACCACCGCCACACATTCCCCCAGGCTGGCATGAGCTTTGGTCATGCGGGGAGCACCGTAGGGTGTGTAGGCACCAATCAGTTTCTTGGAGTACTCTGCAAAGACCCCAAATCCTTTGATGGGATCCGCCAGCACGGCGCGGGGATTCTCCAGAAGGGCACCCACCTCTTTGAGCTGGGTGGTGGCATCACTGATGCCGGTCAGTGCGATAAAGAGGTTGAGGATCTCATTGGTTCCTTCAAAGATGCGGTTGACACGGCAATCCCGCAGGATCCTTTCGTACGGAAACTCCCGCATAAACCCGTTGCCACCTGAAATCTGCAGGGCTTCGTCAGCCGTACGCCACAGTGCGTCGGTTGCCAACACCTTGGAGATGGCCGCCTCAACCGCATAGTCCTGCGCGCCCCCATCGATGGTACCCGCCACCATGTTCACCACCGATTCCGTCACATAACAGTCCACCATCATCTGGCCGAGTTTTTGTTTCACCAACCCGAATTCCGCAATGGGGCGCCCAAACTGCTGGCGCATTTTAGCCTGACGGGAACTCAGGCTGATCAGATGTTTCATGGCCCCCACGCACCCGCCCCCAAGGCCGGTGCGTCCATTGTTCAGGATCGACACCGCCACTTTAAAACCCTTACCCACCGGACCCAAAACGTTTTCCGAAGGAATGCGCACCCCATCAAACCGCACCGTGGTGGTGGAGCTGGCCCGCAGCCCCATCTTATCCTCGTGCGGGCTGGTGCTGACCCCCTTCATGTCGCGGGTGACGATAAAGGCCGTCATTTTGCCCTCATCGGTGCCGGTAACGGCAAACACCGTAAAGAAGTCCGCGATACCGCCATTGGTGATCCAGATTTTTTCACCGGTCAATATCCAGTCATTGCCATCTTTCACCGCTTTGGTGCGGATGGACGCGGCATCGGACCCGGCCCCCGCCTCCGTCAGACAAAACGCCGCAATCATCTCACCGGTAGCCAGCTTCGGCAGGTACCTCTGTTTTTGCTCCGGATTGCCAAATAACAACAGGCCTTTCATGCCGATGCTGGAATGAGCGCCAGCGGTGATGGCCACCGAACCATCATACTTGGCCAGCTCCTGCAGGCAGCGGGCATAAGCGGTATTGGAAAGCCCCATGCCTCCATGCTCCTCCGGTATGATGAGGCTGAACAGACCGAACTCCTTCATCTCATTCAAAAAGGCTTCCGGCATCTCACCATCCACATCCCAGCGGCGAAACTCCTCATCCTTGCCCCCTAAAAGGTCACCGATGGCGTCGGTGACGCTTTTCACCGTCTCGACTTCCTCTTTCTTCAGGTGGGGATAGGGAAACAGGAGGTCTTCTTCGATCACTCCCACGCAGAGGGAGCGGATATAACTGGCGGATTGATCTTTTGGACTCATGGGACATTCTCCTCATCATTGTCGGAAGATATCCATTTTCGCACGATGCCGGGGAAAATGCCAATCATGGGATATAAACCGTCCGTTCCTAAGGATGCTTGTGATACGCCAAAAGCAAAATTGGAGACCACATGAGTCTCCAATTTAAGATATTTTCCATCTGCGTTCTTTGTCTTCAATCCAGATCAGGTAATCGCGTCGCCAGGGTGGCATAATTATACGGCTCAAAAAAACTGCCCCGACCATTGTGAATACCCACGATACGCAAGGTCTTGACATCGATCACAGCACTGCCGCTGGATCCCCCCTCCGTATCACACTGGTAGGAGAACTGGTGGGGGCTGGAGGAGGCCACATGCTCGTGAGAGGCAACTTTGCAGACCTTAGACCACTCCAGCGAGCGCATTGCGGGATGACTGAAAATGGTGACATCCTGCCCCACCTGTGCCTCCTGCTCACGATCCAATGGAATCGCCGCATTGGGAGCCACATCCACCCGGAATATCCCATAATCCTTGTGATCATTCAGTTCAGCCACGACGATCTCCTGGCACTTGCCCACCAAAACAGGCTTTTTGCTCTTGCGATAACCGAACTCGATGGTGAGATCATCGCAGGGTTGTTGCATGATCGGCCCGGATGCGTCAGCGTCCAGCGGCAAAAGGCAATGTCCAGCGGTGATGACCAATCCATCTCCGATATGGGTCCCCGTGCAGCCAATGCTCATTCGCCCCACAGCGTCCAAAAGCGGACGATACTTTTTGGGCACATTGGAGGCCTTGTCGGTCACCACCACCAGATCATTGGATCCAATAATCTTTTTGGGATCACTGGCGGGACTTTGATCCGTCCCCTGACCACCGCAGGCGGTAATCAAAATAATCCCGATGAGAAACACCAAAATGCTGCCATACCGTTTCATACCCCACCCCCTTTTGTTTAATTGGCCATCTGGCCAATTTCTGAAGCATAGGGGATGACCCTGCTTTTTTGCAAGCAGGAGACGCTTTAGGAATTTGAAAGCTCACTCCGCCAAAACAGCTTAGGGAAACCGTTGTGGGACAAGACGCCCCCCGGCAATGTCGCGACGGTAAACCGGTTGCTGACGCAGATGCTGCATGAATTGCGATGAGGCCATTTCGGATGAATTGCCGCGAAAAAGGCGCTGCAGCAGTGAATAGGTTCCACCAATATCGAGCATCATGACGGATTGCCCGGTAACTTCGTCTCGCGTTTCCTCCAGCACTGGCTGTACCTCATACGCATGCAGCACCGTGAGAACGATATCACGTCCTTTAACCTGAGAAGCCTTTGTCACCTGGTTTCCCCGCCGCCATTCCTGCTGCCGCCGTTCATACTGCAAATGTACCGCAATACGATGCCGCGGGTTCAATTCCAACAAGCTTCGCAGGGTTTTGCTCACATCCGGATCGGTCAGGATTTCAAAAACGACCACCTTGAGATAGGGATTACCCTTAAGGGAATAAAATGGCCAGGAAGCAATTGCTTCGTCCCGGCTCAAGGTCAGAGAAACCGATGCGTGGCTTGGGAGCACGTCGCGCATAGACATCGGTATTGTGACGATCTCCTGAAGGAATTGGCTGAGAGCGATCGTTTCACTCAAGCCATCCCATACTTCGCCCTCACCATGCCCATAGGCGTTATTAAACTCGATTTCCAGACGGGGCTTTACGGTTGTGGTTTGCGTTCCCAAATCCATGTTCGCAACAGCGAACGCTGGAAGGGCATGGAGAAGCAGAGATAGTACCAAAACCAATTTGATGACTGTAAGCATCGATGAAGCAACTCCCCGGTTGATGACCGAGGAGTCAAAGCAAAGGGCGTGCCGTACGAAAAAGGCCAGTGGTTATAGGAATTACACTCATGTTTGACATAGGAATCTGTGGCCAATGAGATACAGATGTGCTGTATACTGATCCTAGCGAGTCGGCATAGCTCCCAAAAGATAAATGAAGGACCAAGTTTGCGAATACTTGGCTAGGACAACGCATTGATACCAAAATGAATAAAACGCAACCCCCCGCCAACAGCACTCCCAGCAGCCCGCAGTCAGGTCTGCGCCATCTCCCCCGAACGGTGTGGATGCTGGGTCTCGTCAGCTTTTTCATGGATTTCTCGTCAGAGATGATCCATGGGCTGCTGCCGGTGTTCATGGTGGCGGAGTTGGGGGCCAGTGGTACATTGGTTGGTTTGGTGGAAGGCATTGCGGAGGCAACGGCATCCATCACCAAGGTGTTTTCAGGAATTGTCAGTGACTGGGTGCGGCGTCGGAAGTTTTTAACTGCCTTGGGATATGGCCTGGCCGCTCTGACCAAACCATTGTTTCCGGTGGCCACGTCCCTGTCTGCCGTATTGACCGCACGTTTTCTGGATCGTATTGGCAAGGGAATCCGGGGAGCACCCCGGGATGCCCTGATCGCGGATGTGGTGACTCCGGCTCAGAGAGGCGCGGCTTATGGGCTCCGGCAGGGGCTCGACACCGCGGGAGCGTTTGTCGGCCCGTTGGTGGCGATCGGGCTCATGTTTCTCTTTCAGAATAACCTGCGGGCGGTTTTTGCAGTTGCAGTAATACCCGCGTTACTGGCGGTTACCCTGGTAATCTGGGGAGTCAAGGAACCGGACAATCCGCATGTCACGGGAACACGACGTCCCCCTATTCAATGGTCACAGCTGCGACGTTTTCCACGGGAATTTTGGCTGATCCTCCTCATCACGGGGGTCTTTACCATGGCCCGTTTTTCCGAAGCCTTTCTGGTATTGCGGGTCCAACAGTTGGGGTTACCCCTGCCCTGGATTCCTGCGGTATTAATGGTTATGAGCTTGTTCTATGCCGCATCGTCCTACCCCCTCGGTCGTCTATCGGATCGTCTCGGGCGTTTAGCGCTTTTACGCTGGGGCGTGATGACCCTGATCGTTGCCAACATTCTTTTAATGACGGCCACCAGCACCTGGATGGCCATGGCAGGGATTGGGATCTGGGGCCTTCACATGGGTATGACACAGGGGGTCTTATCGGCAATGGTGGCAGATCATGCGCCAGAGGATCTGCGGGGAACCGCCTTTGGACTATTTAACCTGACAGCAGGGATCATTCTGCTGCTGGCGAGTTCATTGGCCGGCGTCCTCTGGGACTGGCGCGGAGCCCCGCTTGTTTTTGGAGCGGGGATCATCTACGCCATCGTCACCCTTGCGCTGCTTCAATGGCGGGGGGTTCTCAAGCAGTGAAATTGAAGTAAAAAGTTACAACTCGCCATACCCCCCGCTTTGCATGCTCTTTGCAATCGTGTGCCACCTGTTTGGCAAAAGAACATAAGCCGAATCATAAGACTAAGGTTGGTGGTCGGTCAGCGCCTACAGACTGGGCGCAATCGGCCAGTGGACCGTTGTCTTTCCCCCCCTGCATAGTTTCAAATAATTGTAACAATTTCTAATAAATTATGATAATTCATCGACGCTCTATAAATGTCATTATATATGGCGTTACGAGTGGTCTTTATTAAAGTAATCCGAAACATTATGGTGTGTATGAAGAACTTAATACTACTGATCCTTGGTCTTGCAGCTTCGCCAACATTTGGACAGCAGGGAGTCGTCCCTTCCGCTTGTCCCGACGGGATGTCTTCGGTATTGCTGACGTTAGCACCCACTACCGCCTTGCCCAATTCCGACCAGATTACCCTCCCCCAAAGGGCTGGAAGCCGTCCACTAAAATTGGAGACACCAAGTCCCTACTTCCGCGTCCGGATGGACCTTTGCGTTGACAACATCAATCCCGAAGTCGTGCATGTGCAGCAGATCATCGGTCAGCTGGGACCTGATTCACCAGTACAAAAAAGTGTGTGGATAGAGGGAAAAAGCCAGGCTATGGGCATTGCGGATTTTCTTCTCAATCAAACATCATCTAACCTGAATGTCCTCATCAGAGACACCGCGATGGTTAAAGGATGGAACATCAACGGGGAGTCGATGGTGTCCTTTTCCAGCATGTTCCGTTCGTTCGAAGATCAGGAACTATATGTTAATTTCCAGTCTGTTGTTGTGGGTCGCTTGATAGAGGGTGATCCATTTTCCCAAGAACTTTGTCCGGTGGGTGACACCGAGCAACGGCAAAATTGGCGCATCCATGAAAATTTGGAATGGCATTCCGTCACCTGCGGAAAACTCGCTGATGGTCATACCCGCCGCTACAAGGTCATGGCCTTAACCTTGGAAAATCCCCAGACTGGACAAAAATGGGAATCTGATCCGGAAACTTTGGGGCAGATCCTAAATGTGCGCGTCAATCATCACAACGCTTGCGATTCATGGGTATTGCGAATTCCAACCGCCACTTTGGCGATTACCTATCCAGAAGTCACTCCCTGTGATGAGGGGGTTCTTGACGAAGCTCCATCACCGGCATCCGTTGAGGACGGAAGCATTCGATACCGTCTCCGGAATGAGGATGGTTCGGTCATGGAAGGTGACGTTGAACTTCTGGGTTCCGAGGGGCGTTCCTAGGACAATTTTGTTGTTAAACCCAAGAATCCAGCAATTTAGCGAGAGCCGCACGTTCCGGACGGCTCCCCCGGCTAATGTAAAAAGTTAAATCGAGGCAGATCCGGCTGCAACGAAAAGGAAAAACACCCGGCGTCCTTGCCTCAAGCGCTGAGATTATGCCGCCATACTACGACCCATTTAGATACGAAACTGCATCCCTATCAAATACGATCGGCTCAGTGACGGGGTATTCCTGCGACCTTTCAGGTTTTGCCCGTTCCATTAAACATTCTAATGGTCTGATAAAATCCCGAGCTGACTTTCATTCCCCCGTGGTACAATCGGGATATATTCCAGCCCACCGTTTGCGGGTCATCCATTCAACCCCAAATACCTGATCCGCCATAGCTTGATTGTGATAACGACAGAGTAGCCGCAGGTTATCCACGTCATGGCCACCGCCCCGGGCCACCGGCGTCTTGTGATCGATTTCTAGCATCCGCCTCTCTAGGCAACGCTCTCCAAACTGCGACACAAAACAGCATTGCCCCCCATCCCGCAGCCACACGCGATGCTTCACCGCGGCTGGAATCGGTTTTCGCCCCGGGGCGAACGAACCTGATCGATGATCGTGCGGGTGACATTGTCCCAGGACAGTGTCACGATTAGTATCTTCCTTTTCGACCGGAGGCTTTTGCTTTGTCCGTTCCGAAGCCCGCCCTGCCCGACGCATAGGATCTTTCTTCTCGGCGATGAATTCCAGCGCCTTTAGGATCGCGTCCTTTTCTCCCAAATTTTCGCCCCGGGACGACAAAATGTCCTGGACCCGGGACAACAGAGACAGTTCATCCTCATCGAACTCCAAAGTGATCGTCAGGGTTGGCTTGGCCTCCCGCACGGTCCCATCATCGTTGATGGTTGAAAGAAAAAGAGACACCTCTCGTTTGCTTTTGCCGCGAATCCCCTCCTCGATCACCCGGGCATTGGCTTCCGTCAGCTTGGGGGCTACCATCGCAAGTTGGGCGATAAATGTTTCGCCCCGGCGCAGCATCTCGTCAAACCGGGGAAACCGGCGGATCACCCGACACGCCTGCCATCTCTTGTAGTACATGTCTTTTGACAATCCGAGACGCCGCAGGTATTCCGGCTCCGTCAGAC
This sequence comes from Pseudomonadota bacterium, assembly GCA_029556045.1. The sequence goes on from JAKQGS010000156.1 coordinate 8,704, forward strand.
CAAGATTAACGGGAGCATTGCGTTCCTTCAGCTGTCCCACAAGGAGAATACTTTCATAGGCGATTTCCTTTTCGCGGCGAATCAAATCACAGGCTTTGGCGAACGTTTCTCGCAAAGTAACACGGACATCATGCATGGTGTTTTCCCTTTCTTCAGTGACGAAAAACACCATAACACGAGTTTTAAAAATCGAATTTTCACAAAACCAAACCAGCCCTCCGTCTCTGCGTTAGGAGCCCGCGAACCAGGACTTCCAAGGGGTTTGAGACGTCGGTTGACAAAAAATCATGACCGAACGCAAGTGCGGATGTTCAAGACGCAATGGCGTGACGCAAAAACACGTCAAGAAAATATTCTTGTTTTCTCGATTATTTTGCGGAGATTTGCTTATTCCTGATCGATGCTTTAGTGATCGAGAGTGAGTTGGGCGCAAGCCGATTAGGCACTTGTAGATTTAGCGGAAGACCCAAAATTATCTCAACCACTTACCCATTCGTTGCACCGTCACTGTGTACCCAAGCTTTTCATAGAAGGCTACTGCAGCACCATTGATTTTCCAGACATGTAATTCTAAGTTGTCGCAATCGTTGGCTCGTGCATACTCTTCGGCGGCCTGCATCATCTGACGTCCTATCTGTAATAGTCGCTTCCCTTCTTTAACGCCCAGAGTATTGACGTAACAAATTTTTCGGGGGTTATATACTGAGGTTAGTGGAGTATGATCCAATTGTAGGTAGGCAAACGCTACCAATTCTCCCTTTAAAAATCCACCCATCAGGTATTGATCGGCGCCGTTAACCAGCTTCTCAAATTCCGCCTGTTCAGTATAGGGGTGTGGTTTGTTGGTTAGGAATTCGGGCACCAATTCATAGTGATAGTCATGAACCTGCTGTGCAATCTCACAGAACGCGTCAAAATCATCGGCACTTATTTTTTTAATTTCTAAAGCTGCCATGGACATTCGCCCCCCGAAGTAGCTTTGAATACACATCAATTACTGTATCATTCTAATATTGGGACCGACCAGACTCAAACACCGGACCCATCATTTGGTTTCAATCCATGAACCCAGCAATTCTGCAAGCGTCGCCCGATCCAGACGATGGCCACCGGCAAACGTTAAAAAACCAAATCGGGGCAACTCACGCTGCACCAATTGCGATAGACGCTCGGCCTCTTTGCGGGTGATGTCTTTCGTTCCAATCATCAGATGAAAAGACGACAATTTATTCGCTTTGTCCTGTTTGGGATTCCAGGTTCCCGCGCTACCACTGGCGATGATATGCCGCAGCTGAGAGTCCTGATGGATTTTATAAAGCTTCCAGGCAAAATACCCTCCGTTGGAAAAACCAATGAGCGTGATTGTCGGGTCTCCACTCCAACACGCTTTCGCTTGGGTTTTGATGTCCTGCCAGGTGGCCAGCGTCTCATTGCGATTTTTGGCAGGCCAGCAGTGTTTACCCTTTCCAACACAGAGTGGTCCACGGGGCATGGCAACCCGCAACTTCAAGTCGCCGGCCAACTGCTCCAAAACCTGACGATTCTGCCCCTCTTCACGGCTAGCACCCTGTGGCGCTTCCATACCGTGCAGGTAAATCACATGAGTTTTGGCGGCAGATGGTCCAAGGCATGACGCGGAGGCATTTGTAGGGTTGGCCGCAAGCGCTAAACTTCCTGCCCCCATTAAACTCAAACAGATAACAAAACATCGTAACGTCATGCCAAAGGCCTCCGGACACAGGGATAATGCCCCCCGGGCTGATCTATCAATTGCCGGGTATGGGCCCCAGATGAGTCACATACCATTCAGAACCCCAATTGATCATGACCCTTACTTTGATCGTCACCTCAGCTCCCTTGCTGGTTTTGACTTTCATCTGATTACGATAGCAGGACCAGTATGCGATGGTATTGGCTTCACTCCCGGGCTCTTTCCACTTGCAGGAACCCTTTTGAAAACCCAAATAGGTCAAAGGAAGCTCTTTTTCATAGCGAATCTGCTCCCGCTGCAGATCCTGCTCAAACCAGCTCACCAATTGCTTATGGTAGGCATCAGGATCCTGAATGCCCTTGAGGTTGCGAAATGGATCCGCGGGGAAAAAAGCGGAGGCGGCCACCTGCGGCTTTTTTTGATTGATGGCATCCACCATCAGGCGCCCCATCTTTTCGGCGGGTGCCATACTGGGGATCTCCCCCTTCTTTTGATTTTCTTCGGGAATCACCACCGATGGCTTTTTCTCCGCAACGGGAGTTTTGTCATGCCGGTGGCCATCGGCTCCTGGTGCGATGGATGGAATGAGCAAGATCACGCTCAGAAGCTGGACTATGGGAAATTGGCGCATACAACCCACCTCATACCATATAGGAGTTACTTTTTTAAGAGAGAACCAAGCGAGAAGGGACCTGTTCATGCCACGAAACCTACGAAATAAAGATTTCCGGTGAAACATTGAACCGTTTGGCAAGCGCTTTGACCTGCTGAATCGTCAATGGACGCTCACCATTCAGAATACGTGACACATGAGGTTGCTTACCGATTTCATTTTCCAGGTCGGTTTGCTTGAGGCCGTGCCGCTCCATGAGCTCCTTAAGAATTTCGATAGGAGTTGCACCATCGAATTTGAAGTGTTTTTTTTCATAATCTGCGATTAGTAGCTTAAGTGAGCCGAGATACGCGTTAATTTGCGCATTGAGAGAAACATCATCGGAGCTACGCTTGAATCTGATAAGATTTAAAAAAAGGGTCTTGGCCTGATCATGTGTTTCTTTGCTTTCAAGAGGGCTCAGAGGAAACTTTTTAACAAGCTTATCGTAAAGATCCCCAGCAAATGGGTTTTGACGAACAGGTATTTCAATCGTTTTTACAGCACTCATTTTCGGCCATCCTTCCAAAATCCTGTTTCATATTCTTTATGGGTTAGGACATTCGTCACAATAATGACTTGCAGTTCATAATCAATTTCGCAAATCAACCGAAAATGGTTCCCCATAATATCGAAAACTGTTTTCGGGGGGACAGGGTCTACCGATCCAAATGTTCTGCGAAGTTCCATCGGTTGTTTGGCCATGCAGGCTTCAGCCAATATCAGCCAACGATTCAATGGTCTTTTCAATTTTGCATGTTTACGAATTGCATCGTCCAATACATCTTTTCCAACGACCTCCAATTAATACCTCCTTGGTATATACCAAGGAGGTATTTTATCTCAATACTTATCGGAAAAACCACTATAAACTTTAGAGGTTGGCGAAACTTCCTATAGTCAGGTAACCGGCCAAAACGCGGGACGTAGCTTCCAGATTTTCGTGGCTTACCCCCGCAAAACAAACCCTTGCATCCCGCGAATTAGGCCGGTACATTCACCCGGTTACAGACAATTTAAGGCAGGAGACCTGGGATGCCGAAGCCAGCCCGCGATCGGAAGTTAAAAGTAGCCGCACTTCCAAAGACAGATGTTATTGCAGACTATAAAATCGGATTTATGAGCCGCCTTGCCAGCCTGATCGGCCGCAAGGAAGTGCTGTCGGGCAAAGCCAAATTCGGCATTTTTGGAGACGGCAAGGAAGTGGCCCAGTTGGCCATGGCGCGGGCATTCCGCCATGGGGACTGGCGTTCAGGTTATTACCGCGATCAGACCTTTATGTTTGCGCTGGGTGCCACGGATGTGCGGAAATTCTTTGCGCAACTTTATGCAGACACCGATCTCGAGCATGAACCGGCATCCGGCGGTCGTCAGATGAACGGACATTTTGCCACCCGCTACCTGGATGAAAACGGTAACTGGCTCAATCAGCTGATGATGCACAATACCTCAGCGGACGCCTCCCCCACCGGCTGCCAGATGGCGCGGGTGCTGGGTTTGGCTTATGCCTCCAAACTCTATCGCTCCAACAAAAAGTTGGCGGACAACTCGCAGTTTTCCGTCAAGGGCAACGAGGTGGCCTTTGCCACCATCGGCAACGCCAGCACCAGCGAGGGTATCTTTTGGGAAACCCTGAACGCAGCTGGCGTACTGGAAGTCCCCCTGGTGGTGTCGGTGTGGGATGATGACTACGGCATTTCCGTGCCCGCCAAATACCAGACCACCAAAGAGTCGATCTCCCAGATCTGCGCCGGCTTTCAGAAGGAAGACGGCACCAATGGCTACGAGATATACAAGGTCGAGGGGTGGGACTATCCCAAACTGATGGAAACCTATGCCACCGCCGTGGAAAAAGTGCGCAAAACCCACACCCCAGCCCTGATTCATGTGGTCGAGATGACTCAGCCGCAGGGACACTCCACCAGCGGCAGTCACGAGCGATACAAAAGCAAGGAGCGTCTGGAGCTGGAAAACTCCCGGGACTGCCTGACCCGCATGCGGGATTGGATGATCCGGGAAGGAATCGCCAGCGCCGAGGAATTGGACAAGCTGGAAGACGCCGCCCGCGAAGAAGTGGAGCGGGAACGCAAACAGGCGTGGCAGGATTTTCTGGAGCCGATGCAACAGGAGCGCGATCAATTGATCGGCATCCTTGAACGCGTCGCCGGGGAAGCCAACGATGGGGGCCCGCTTCGGACGGCCGTAGCCAGCCTCAAGCGTTTGCCCGCCCTGAATCGTAAGGCCATCATTGCAACAGCCCGGCGGGCTCTGGTGGATCTGATCCACGATCAGCCGTCCATCAAAGAAGAATTGTTGCGCTTCATCGACAGCTATAAGGCCACCTATCAGCATCGTTATAGCTCGCACCTCTTCATCGAAGGTGACCGCAGTGCTCTGAAGGTCCCTGCCGTCGCAGCCCATTACGATGCCAGCAGCGAGAGCATCGATGGACGATTGGTCATCCAACGTTGTTTCGACCACCACCTGGCGCAGGATCCCCGTTTGTTCATCATCGGTGAGGATGTGGGCCAATTGGGTGGGGTGAATCTGGAGTTTGAAGGCCTCAGTGAAAAACATGGGGATATCCGCGTCACGGATACCGGCATCCGCGAGGCCACCATCCTGGGACAGGGGATCGGGGCTGCCATGCGGGGTTTGCGCCCCATCGTGGATATCCAGTATCTGGATTACCTGCTCTATGCCTTTCAGGTGATGAGCGACGACCTGGCCACCCTCCATTACCGCAGCGCGGGTGGGCAGGCGGCACCGGTGATCGTGCGCACCAAGGGGCACCGACTGGAGGGGATTTGGCACACCGGCTCTCCCATGGGCACCATCATTCACGGCAGCCGCGGCATGCATGTGTGCGTGCCCCGCAATATGGTACAGGCTACCGGCCTCTATAATACTCTTTTGCAATCCGACGATCCCGCTCTGGTGATCGAAGTGTTGAACGGCTACCGCCTGAAGGAAACCGTTCCCACCAACCTGACCGACTTCTGCCTGCCGCTCGGCGTGCCGGAGATTCTGCGTCCGGGCAACGATGTCACCATCGTCACTTACGGCGCCTGCATCCGCATCGTTGAGGACGCCTGCAAGCTGCTAGAAAAAGTTGGCATCGATGCGGAAATCATCGACGTGCAAACCCTGCTGCCATTCGACCGCCCTGCCATGATCCGCGCGTCGTTGGAAAAAACCAACGCCGTGATCTTTGTGGATGAAGACGTCCCCGGTGGCGCCTCAGCCTTCATGATGCGGGAGGTTCTGGAAAAACAAGAGGCCTATGAATTGCTGGACGCACCGCCCCGCACCGTGACCGCACAGGAGCATCGCAGCCCCTACGGATCCGACGGCGACTATTTTGCCAAACCCAATGCAGAAGATATCTTTGAAGCCACCTATGCGCTGATGCGTGAGCGGTTTCCCCATAAGTTTCCGTCCCTCACCTGAAGTGAGGGTTTTTGAACCTTCCTCGGTGTATCGGAAGGGTTGGAGGATGCCACAACATGAAGACTTTTTTAATCACTGGCTGCAACCGGGGCATTGGACTCGGACTGGCGAAATTGGTACTGCAAAACGGTCATCGGGTTATCGGCACCTGCCGCAATCCCGAAGGAGCCCGCGATCTGTGGGAGCTGGAGCAGGACTACGGTGGCCGCCTGCAAATCCTGACCATGGATGTCGCTGATGACACCAGTGTGCAAAAGGCTGCTGCCTCCCTGGCATCCGACACAACCATTGATTATCTGATCAATAACGCAGGGGTTCTCAAACCCAACGACAGCAGTATCCATAAGCTGTCGGTCAAAGACATGGACCATACCCTGCGGGTCAACACCCTGGGGCCGGTCCGCGTCACCCAGGCTTTTTTGCCATTCGTATTGAACGCTGACACACCGGTCATCGCTCACATCAGCAGCAAAGTAGGCTCTATCGCAGACAATCAATCCGGCGGGTCCTATGGCTATCGCATGTCGAAGACCGCACTGAATATGTTTAACAAGTCCCTGTCGCTGGAATTGGCGGAAGCCATCTGTGTGGTGCTTCACCCTGGTTGGGTCAAAACTGATATGGGCGGAAGCGTGGCCCCCACCGAAATCGAGGATTCCGTGACGGGTCTTTACCGTGTCATCATGGGACTTCAGACAAAAGATTCTGGGAAATTTTTTGATTTCCGGGGTGAGGTGATACCCTGGTGATCAACTCTATTTTCAATCCACTATTAGTCTAGGCCCTACTTCGTTAAGTCGGGGAGGGCAAGGCGC
>JAKQGS010000157.1 GCA_029556045.1 Pseudomonadota bacterium
CGCCGATATCCCATCGCAGCACGATCTCCCCACACTGGCGCCATCAACCCTGGGCCCTGACTTTGACGACATGCTTCTGACGCCGGAGCTGGAGCAAACCGCTCTGATTTGTGCAGGAGGTCTGCACAATGTGCTTTTGCGGGGAACACCCGGATCAGGCAAATCCATGTTTGCCATGCGCCTGCCTGCCATCTTTCCTCCCATGGGGGATCAGGAGCACCTGGAGGCGATGCAAATCCAAAGCACCCTGACGGAGAGACTGCCAACCTCCCTGCTGGCGGGACGACCGCCGTTTCGCCATCCCCACCATCAAGCCAGCGCGGCCGCCCTTATGGGAACTCCGGAGGCTCCCGGAGAAATATCTCTAGCCCATGGAGGCATTTTGTTTCTGGATGAACTTCCGGAATTCCGCAGGGACCTGCTGGAGGCCCTGCGGGAGCCCATGGAGTCCGGAGAAGTGCAAATCTCACGCTCCCGTCGCCGGGCTGCCTGGCGATCCCGTTGTCTGATTGTGGCAGCATGCAACAACTGTCCGTGTGGGTGGCTTGGTTCAGAGAGGCGCGAGTGCTTTTGTGGTACCCAAAAAATCATGCAGTACCAGCAAAAACTCTCTGGTCCGGTGCTCGATCGCATCGACCTGCATGTGCGCGTGGTACCACCGCCCCAGGGGCTCTCCCATCTTTTCCATCAACTGGCCCAGGGGGACATGGCGGGTAAAACCGCTGCCATGCGTGAACAGGTTCAGGAACTGCGGGAGCGCTCCCATCACCGTAATCGCCGTTTTGGCGTCCGATACAACCGGGATATCCCAACCCGCTCCATGGTTGAGGCCAGCGGTTTACCAGAGCGGGATTTTATAGTTATGTTGGAGCGTTTTGGCCAGCAAGGGGCGTCCCACCGGGCTGCTGTCAAGACCCTGCGGGTCGCCCGCACTCTGGCGGACCTTCGCGGTGCGATAAAGATCGGAGACGAGGATATGGAAAGGGCCTGGATGTATCAGCCTGGCATACAGGAGGCTTGCGTCACTTAGATTGATTGAGCACATTGGCGAGCCAGCGCATTCAAATCCAAAAACCGCCCACCCGAGAGGGTGATCACACCCTCCAAATAACGCAGAGTGTCCGTGGTTTTTGACACTGGCTCCATCAACGTCGCCCCATCGGCAGAGGACATCACATTGTTGGCAATGGATCCCCGCCAAATCACTGAAATCGCAATCTTTCTCTGTCGCGCTACAGCGGCAACCATACGAGCCCGCGCATCCGTGAGTTCATCGGCATTTTCGATGATAAGAAGAATATGGGAATGTAGGGCGATATAGGGAAGATATTTGAGATCGGCGACAGAAAAAGCCAAAAGATAGGGAGCGGGTGACTGCAAGACTGCCTGCATCAGGGTGGCGAGGCTTAACAGACGTTTTTCCTCGGCCATCGGGGCGCTGATTCCGAGTTCATTGAGGGCAAAATATTCCTGCAGTTCTCCTGCCTGCAGTTTGGCGATAAATCGGCTGGTCAATTGCAGAGGGGCATGAATCCGCTCCACGCCGGACTGTCCTGCGACGGCCCCTTGAAACAAGGTGGTCATGGCCCGGCAGGTTGGGGCCACCGGTACCTGGATGCGCTGAGAAACAAGGACATCCTGCGCCACCAGCCGGGGGGCTGCCGACAGAGTCAGCACGATGGCGAGGACGGTAGCAAATAAGGGGCGATGGTTCATAGCGTTCATAGGTGATCCTCCCGATAACAACCATACATCCGGAAGGAGCAAGGATAGGGCCATTGGAAGTCCCTTTTTTTTGCTGCAATTTCGTGCTATTGCCACAACTCGTTCGGTCCTGACTGTCAATCATCACGACAGACCGATGGAAAAGTGACTAATCTCTTTGCGGTTTTCAAGAAATGACACCAGAAGAAAAATTGACTGCCCTGAGGTGTGAAATCGCTGACCTGGACCGTTCCCTCGTTCGGCTGCTGGGACAACGACTGCGTCTGGCGGCCCGTATCGGACGCCTGAAAAAAAGGTTGGAGCTTCCGGTGGTGAACCACACCCTGGAGAAAGACATTACAGCCCGTCACCAACGTTGGGCAAACCGCATGGGGGTCTCACCGCTTCTTGTGAAGAAAATCTTTCAGGCTGTGATGGCAGAATCAGTGACACTGCAAAAAAAAATCAAACGAAATTCTTAGGTCCATTGATTTTGGAGGATGCTCCTAGGAGGCTTGAGCGTGACCCGCCAAATTAAGCTCCTCAAGCCTTTGTGACACCTTTTCCCAGTACTTGGCTTTATTGCCTTCCGCCAAAGAAGCCTGAAATTTTGCGCACCAGACATCAGGCTTGTTGGGTAAAGGCGCAATGGAGGTCACAAAAACTTCCGACGATTCTCCCCAGATTTTCTCAAGCAGGGGATGATCCAATTTCAGCCGGGTGCCTTTTACCAGTGGAAATTTCACCTGAAAAATACCTCCGGTTTCATCCACCCCCAAAACCTTGGCAGGGGCCTGATAGGTCACGTCCACATTGGCGGCCCCGGAAGCCTCCACAATCGACTTTTCAATGTCGGACCCTGCTTTAAAGGCTGACTCCAATGTTTCCACGAGGACACCAAGACCAAACGGTTTTTTCAGATAACGGATGTCTGCCGTTGATCGGGTATTGAGCGAGGTTGTTCCCACGATTAACGGCGGTCGTGAAGCAGCCGGGACCTTCTTTTGGTAGATGTCCTTGAACATGATTCCCGCACCTGCCGATGGCAACTCATCCAGATATACGGCGGCAAGACCCGTATAGTCCCGCTCCAGCATGGCTCCTGCCATCTGCAGGGAACTGGCGTGCACCAGCTCGATATCATAACCGCCCAATACTTCCTTAAATTGATTGGCCCGTTCGACGCTGGGATCAAAAAACAAGACCCGCCGTTTTCCTCCCCCGTCACTGTTGCCGTCCAGGTTAATTTCAGGCAGGGTCTCAAGCCACAGACGCCCCTTGCCTCGAATACGGCTCAGGGGAAAAAGATTGAAGATATTGTCGCCCTTCGAAACATTGCTCCCCATCGCCAGGAGCGCAGGAGACTTCTGTTTGTCTTCAGGAACACACACAAGGGTGGCCATGGCGTCCACTTCAGAGCTTGATTGATAAATCACCTGGTCCCCCGACTTGCCAACAACCATGGCCTTGACGGAGATGGTGCAAGACTGGCTCACCGACTCTTCCACGAACGGAACAAAGTAGGGGGAGTTGTTGTGGTGATGCGCGAGGATTTCCTTGATCTTGCTGATGAGGGATGTCCTATCCAATTGGCCCAGCAAGAAGCCGGCGAAGCGACGCCCTTTCAGGGGGAGTAACTCCTCCGTGGTCTTCTTGGCGATTAACACCATAATCGGGGTGCGATTAAGAGTTTTGTGCTGCATGATGCGATCATAAAGTGTACCCGCAGTACCATCTGACAGGATGGAATCAGCGATCACCAGGTGTGGCATTTCCTGACTGATTTGCTTTAATGCTTCGTAGATATTGGAAACCGGAATCACACGGAATCCCAACTTGGTCAATAGAGTTTCAATGGCCAGGGATTTATCCTTTTTATCCACACAAAGGACGATGGTGTGTTGAACGATTTCCGGTGTCATTTCCATGCCTCACCCCACCTTCTTCGTCTGCTGGAGCTTCTGCATGGCGGATTTTACCGCCGCGCGGATTTTTTCCGTTTTTTCATACTTACGTCCGTATTCACGCTCGCAACGATCCAGATACTTCAAGCACATGGGGTAGTCCACCAGACGATAACAGGCCAGCGCGGCATTCAGACTCACTTTGTAACGCAACTCGGCCCGCACGATCTTATGGGCCTTCTTATAGAGGGCCAGCGCGCTTTTCCCTTTGCCAGCCTGGGACAGTTTTATGCCCATTTCGTTGAGTTTAGCTGCAAAATAAGGACCCACCTCACTGAGGTTGTCCATCATACTGAAAGCGTCCGCCACCTTGCCTTGAGCCAACAACACCTGCGCTTTGGCTTCTGAAACTCGGGGGTGATCCGGTTGCAGTTTATGCGCGGCATCGATCAACGCCATCGCTTTCTTCACATCACCCTTTTCCATAAAGGCTGAGGCAAGATTTACCTTGCGATTGACATCGCGGGGATTGGATTTCTCCAACCGTTCAAAAACGGTGATGGCTTCATCGACGCGCCCCACCACTAGGAGGTTCTCCCCCAGACCTGTGGAGGCAGGGCGAAATCCACGGTTGAGTTTTTCCGACTCACGAAAGCTGTCCACCGCCTCGTTGAACTTTCCAATAGCCTGAAGGGCATTCCCTTTGGCATAGGCTGCGAGGAAATCATACGACGCGGTTTCGCCAATTGCCTTCTCCGCCTTTTCAATCGCCACCTGATCCCCAACAGATACGGCTTGGCTGATTTTAATGGTATTGTATTCAGCCGACTTCTCGTCCCGCAGAACCGTAGCTACAGCGTTGGTTATAACCGCCAGATCGGAGGTCCAGGTTTGTTCATCAATGAACTGTTCAATGCCGTACTCATAAACGGCGGCCATGAAAAATGGGTCGGGATTGCTGCAGACAATGGCCTGGAATGAACCGATTGCCCCAACTTTTTTGCGAAAAACCTCAAAAAGCTGTGTCAGGTCGTTGGATGGCTGTCGTACAAAAACCGCCATCATCACCACCGTGCCGGTCTCAAGCATGGGAATGGCTTCGTCTTTGGAAACGTAACTCAACGCCAGTCCATAGTCAAAAGCCTGCGTCAATCCTTGCCAGGATTCCGCCATCGGGCTGTTGTCGGCAAAATCAACGAGTAAGCAGGTCCATTCCATTGAAGCTTCCTAACACGGCTCAAGAATTACCCCTGTGAGTGGGGCTTTCCTGATATCGGAGGCAAGTGGAGGAGGTTGAGAGGAAAATTTCTTTTAGCTATGGTTTCAGCGGGTTAAAGAAGACCGCCCGTAAGAATGTCAGACTTTCCCGGCATGAATCATCTCGCGGCGTGTCCGGATCTTGTCGTTGGCCTGATCAAAAGCCACCAATGAGGCATCAAGACGAGACAAAATTTCTTCCATGGAAAATGACTGGGGATCCTGCTTCAGCTTTTTGGCTAGAATGCGGATGTTTCCATAAGCGATGGCAAGGGGGTTGGACAAATCGTGTAAAAAAACCTGCTCCGTCTGGGCATTCATGGGTATCTCCTGGATCTTGGCGTCGGAATATTTTCTCATTCTAACACAAGTAGGGCTCCGTCACCCCCGCCCAAAATATGTTACAATACTCTGATAATGATAACACGCGTTCATGGAGCAAAACTTGCCATCTCACGCAATAGCGACAGGACGAATATTCTTTTGCATTTGGGTGATCGTGATAGCCATCGGCAAAACACAGCCTATTCACGCGACTTCGCAAGAAAACGATCAAATTACGCTGGCTCAGTCATTTGGTCCACCGGCCTCCGAACTCAAACAAGCCAAAGGTGATCGCACCCATAAAGGCGGACGATCATCCTCCCGGCATGAAACAAGTCCCCGCTTTTCCCTCGGATTGGGCGCTAATATTCCCGATTTTTTCCCACTGGAAGGATATCTGCGCTTTAACCGCTTCCTGGGATTGCGGGCGTTTTATGTTCCGACCCTGCCTTTCAACCTCCGTGTGGAATTGCCCCGTGATCAATTGAGCTCAACGGGTGGCATCACGGTGGAGAATCCTGATCTCAACGTCAAATTTGATGGGAAATATGGGCCGCAATACGGTGCGGAGGTCATGGTATTTCCAACCCTGGGAAGTTTTTATATATCAGCAGGGATATCCCATCGTCGGCTGGCGTTGGATGGCGGAGTCAGCTCTGATCTGATCCTGCATTCCACCGCTTCAGGTTCATCGATCGACACCAATACAAATTTCGGCATTGAAACCCAGGCTTCCACGGCCCAAGTGGTGTTTCGTTCCGCCTTGGGATGGATGTGGGACATCTGGATGGATCGCGGCTATTTCAATCTGACCCTCATTGGCATCACCATCCCTAAAAAGACCAGCTCCAGTATCAACGTCACCGCCAGCATCACCAACCCCAACGCTTCAGATCCCGATGGGGCGATTCCGGATGCCCTTGCAGAAACCAAAGCCGCCAAGGAGGCGGAAATGGAAGACAAAGCACTGGACGCCATGAAACCCGTTGAAAAGCTGGTACTCCCCTTGATTGGTATTTCCGCTGGCATACATTTTTAAAAAAAGTTTGATTTTTATCACAGATTATATTAAAAAGTCGACGCCGAAGGGCTGTCTTGTGAATTCGAAAACACCGTTCAATAGCCACCAAAACGATGCAACCACATAACAACATTGCGTTTGCCTGGTCCCTGACCCAAACCTACAGCCTACGGACTGGTACGGCTAAGGCCACGTTTTTTCAGGATAATCGGTATATCCGTGCCCTGAACCAAGCCCTTCGTGCAGAATATTCCCTGCGGGAGTGGTGCTGTGACGACGATCTACCTGAAGACCTCCAGGACATTTTTCTAGCGATATTGCCCAACCATGATCGGGCCATTCAAACCCTCAAACGCCTGATCATCGCCCTGCGGGGGTTACCCATAGAGCCGTCAGCCGACCTGGGCCACGAAATATCACGGGTGGCATTTCGTGGCCCAGGTCGGCTGAC
>JAKQGS010000158.1 GCA_029556045.1 Pseudomonadota bacterium
CTGCCTCAGTAATTCCTTAACTTTAGGCACTGCCTTCCGATACCCCACATTGAGGACCTCTATCCTGAAGACCCCAATTTTGACCAGCTGAGTGGAGTATCATGAAACCTTTGTCTTCCAAACGGACAAAGACCGGACCCAAAAAAGACAGCCTCAAACGCATGTTGGACTGTCTTGGAGCCGTATATCATCAAAGCCATGTCCAACAGGCTCCCCAGGCTATTATCAATGTCGTACACCTGACCGCTGATTCCATCATATCGCCGACCTCACCCACCGATGCCCGGACATTGGTGATTATGGAACGCCCAATCACACGGATCAACGATGCTCTGGCCCATGGCCTGGCGGCTGATGGACAAGGCATTCACGCCTACACCCCTGCACTGGCCCCCGCATTGTTGCATAAGGTGTCGGGATTTGTCATTGACCGTGTGGTACACCAGCGCAACGTCAATCTGCTGATACCAGCAGTTTGGGGAAGCCTCCACCACAACCTCAGCATCACCAGTTTCCCCCAGACCATAAGCGCCCTCAACCTGTGGATGAAGGACTACCGTGTGGAACCGGGCGTTTCTCGCTGGATACAACTCTTTCTCCAACAGATCATGGAGAATGACACGAGTCTGCACAGGCTTTCACTGCAGAGCGATGGCACTCATATCGAGCTCGTCGCGGACTTCGGTGCCCACAGTTTATCCCGAGATCGAACTGTCGAACTTTTTAAATCCTGTTCAACCGCTCCGGGTGGCATCCTGTCAGTCCTGTCTGCTCCTCAGGGTGTCTACCAGATCGGATTCAGTTTACCGATGTGGGAAGACCATCTCCATGAATCACTCCCGGCATGTGCCCTTCTCGTGGTTTATGCCACGGCGTGGCATACATCCCGCCAGATCCTGGAGGATGCCGGGTGAACCTGCAGCTTAAATTTCATGGCGTGCGCGGTTCCCGCCCAACTCACAAAAACTCCCTTTTGGGGTTTGGTGGAAACTCCACTTCCCTGCAATTCATGGTGGACGGTGACTTCTATCTCTTCATCGATGGTGGCTCCGGTTTGGCAGCTTGCGGACGGGAGATGGGGCAGCATCCCAAAAACAAACGATTTCACTTTCTCATAACCCACACCCACTGGGACCATATTCTGGGATTTCCCTTGTTTGAACCCATGTATAATCCCGAAAACCACATGACCTTTTACGCCTCCAATACGGAGCAGGCCACCTTTAAAAACCTTTTTTTGGGACTGCGTGAAGCCCGCAACCTACCGATTCCAAAATCCATGCTGCGGGCTCAATTGCAATTTCAGGAGATTGCCCCGGATCAACGATTTGTGATTGAAAACGCTGTGGAAGTGTCCACCTTTCAATTGAATCACCAGGGGGTGACTCTGGGCTATCGCTTGGAATACCAGGGGTCATCCTGCTGTTTCGTCACCGACATGGCCCCGATTGCCAATGGTAACTGGCTGGGAGAGGGGCAGGCCCAAAAAGCACAGGCGGATCCCGTTGGTTTCGAAAAACAGTACCGGGATGCCTTTGTCAACTTCCTCAAAGGGGCTCATACCGTTGTTTTTGACACCCACTTTGTGCCCCAGAATCTAAAACCGGACTGGGGTCACTCCACTCCTGAAATCGCCCTGTCCTATGCAGCTGCGACCAAAAATTCCAGGTTGATCCTGTTTCATCATGCCCCGGAAGACAGTGACCAGGATGTTCTCAGCAAAGTTAAAAGCATCGAGAAAGAGGCGATCAACGCCAATATCGAAGTGGTGGCGGCTAAAGAAGGGACCGTATGGAATCTCGCATAGGGGTTAAATTCTGGGGCACCCGTGGCATGATCTCGGCGCCATCGCGGGACCATCTGAAATACGGTGGCAATTCTCCGGCCATTGAAATCCTGCATCCCGGTCGTCTCATTCTGGTGGATACAGGATTTGGGGTCTCCAATTTTGGGGAGATTCTTATGGAACGCATCATTCGCCAGCAACAGACTCTGACCATCGACATTTTTTTTACTCACTTTCATTGGGATCACATCCAGGGCCTGCCATTTTTCCACCCCATTTATTTTAACAGCACAACAATCAACATCTATTCCCCGGAATCCTCCGAGGTGATGCATAAGAATCTCAATCAGCTCTTTGACGGCAGCTACTCACCGTTCGCCGGCATCCAGAGCATGCCCTCACGGATTAATCTGATTTCATTGACGAACCAACTTCAGGATCGGGATATGACCGTAAAGTATTGCCCAACGAACCACGGTTCCCTGGATGAAGGGGACGACATCCCTCAGTGTTATGCCTATCGTTTTGACTTTCATCAGAGCGGATCCAGCATATGCATTGTCACCGACCATGAGGCGGAACCGGGCCCTACCAACGATGCCATGGTGCAATTATGCCAGGGTACCGACCTATTGATTCACGATGCCCAGTATTTCGCCCACGATTACCCCGCACACCGGGGATGGGGGCACTCCCTCGTTCAGGAAGCGCTGAATAATGCAAGCCTTTCCAAGGCTAAACGCTGCCTGCTGACCCACCATGATCCTTCCAGGAGTGACAACGAAATCGACTCCGGCTATACTCTTTTAAAAGGCCAGCCCCAAAATCAAAATCTAGACTTTGTCTTCGCACAGGAAGGCCTGTTCTACCCCTGCGATGACAAAACCGCTTAAGTCACGGCGGCCGATACCATAAGGCAAAATGACGCTATGCTGCAGCCTTTGATTCAAACACCACTTCTGGCCGTCGTTCTGACACTAGCCTTTTGGTGGTGGGCGACGCCTCGCAAACGCTCATCGATACAACTGCAAAAGGAAGATCACCGTTGGTTGAGCCGCACGGCTTCCCTCGGTTTCTTGGTTCTTCTGTTAGCCCAAGGTCTTCTATTGGTCTCCTCAGCCCCTGGTGCCACCCTGGCCGCCATTGCATTGATGACCATCACCCTGCCAGCTTTTTCCATTGTGACGGAGTCTGACCGGGAAGGCTTCTGGCGCAAACGGCGCAATCAATTGTTGGGGGGAGCTGGTGCCGCCCTGGTTTCTATCAGCCTGACCCTGTTTCTGGTTGAACCGGCCTTTGCCCCCGCCCTGATGGCTCTCGCCATAGCACGCCAATGCCACCGCAAGGAATTGCACCTCTATTGGGAAAACGCCCAGGACCTTAAGGCGGTGCAGGAGAAGCTTCTGCAACTGGATGCCAAAATTCATTGCCTAAAAATTACTCAGCCAGAGATGCCATCCGTCACACCGTCTCCGCTGCCCCGTCTGGAAGTCCTGCCACAGCGGAAAATCGTTTGACTTAAGCCCTTCCCCGTTTTATTAAAATCCTTTTAAAATCAAGCGGGAGCATGGGTTTCATGAAAAAATTTGATGTGGTTTCCATTTGTAATGCATTGATGGATATCCTGGTCATGGCGCGGGAGGAAGACCTGGAAACCCTGCAGCTGACCAAAGGCGTCATGCACCTGGTGGACAAGCATCGTCAGAACGAAGTGTTATCCCATTTTCATACCACACCAAAAACCACGGAACTGGGAGGATCATCCCTCAACGCGGTGCGTTCTCTGGCGGCTCTTGGCGCTAATACTGCTTTTGCCGGTATGATTGGGCAGGATGATTTTGGGCGACAAATCAGCGCCCGCATGGATGAGCTTGGCATCCATGCCAAACTGGAAACCTGTGACAACGACGCCACCGGCTCCTGTGCGATTCTGGTGACACCGGATGGTGAGCGAACCATGAACACGAACCTGGGTGCCAGCCGTCTCTACAGCCCCAGTCTGGTGCCCCATGAGGAAATCAAAGCCGCTCGCATTTTCCATTTCTCTGGTTATCAATGGGATACGGAAGGTCAGATTTCTGCCATTCAGGAGGCTCTGCACCACGCTAAGACCCATAATGCCCAGGTGTCCTTCGACATCGCCGATCCTTTTGTGGTGAACCGCCATCGTGACCAATTTAAGGATTTGATCGTCCGTCACGCGGACATCGTCTTTGCCAACAAGGAAGAGGCCCGCCTCCTATACGGTTCACCGGAGGCCGCTGCTGATGAAATCAGCCGCACCGGTGCTATCGCCGTCATAAAACTGGGAGCAAAGGGAGCCCTGATCGCCAAGGGTAGTGAAAGAATCCCCGTGGATGCCATCCCCACCAATGTTGTTGACACCACCGCTGCCGGTGACATGTTTGCCGCAGGCTTTTTATACGGGCATTATCGCAAGCGTTCGTTGGGAGAATGTGGGCACACCGCTGCCCTATTGGCTTCCGACGTGATCAGCCGCGTGGGGGCAAGCTTGTCCGACCATGTTTTGGACAAGGCTGCAAGCCTCTAAGCCCCGGAGCCGACCAAGCAGCAACGTCCGCGTCCTTATGAGACTAATGCAAGAAGTCGTCTCATAAATAGGGTGGACTCTACCAGGGGACCGGAGCGGTGGGGGGACTCTTTTGAAAAGTGGTCCGCTTGGGATCTGGCGGGTAAAAATCTGCACCGCGAATCAATTGCCAATAAAAGGTCTCCGCCTCCCGGCGATTGGCAAATTCAACATATTCTTCCCGAAACTCCTTGAGTTCCGGAATGGTATAGTTGACGATCACACGGTAGCGTCCGTTGTCGCGGAATTCAAACCAGACCTTGTTGGCAGCATAGCTCCATGCGTTCGAAGTGGTCACCAGCAGCCCCACCAGGCCATACGCCAGATTTTTAAGTTTAGACCTGACCTTGTTATGCCGCACGGACACCCTCGATTTCCTGGTTTCACGGGGGTGAGCACACCCTGATGGTTTATCGGCAAATCCAAAAATTTCTTTACTTTTCCAGCGGTAGCGGATGACAAAACTATCCCCTCTATGTCATAAAGTAGCCTTGGACATGGCATCTTCCTCATTTAACGATCGGTAGATATTTCTTATGAGTGAAAAAAAGCAGCCCGGAACGTTCAGTCCCGAAAACCTGCGATCCCTTGTTGTTTTGGTGTTTTTGATCCTCTGCTTCCGATGGTCAGTGGCGTCTCCCTACCATGTGCCCACCGCATCCATGGAGCCCACCATCAAAGTTGGTGATCGTCTGCTGGCCTTCAAACTGGCTTACAGTCTTAAAATTCCATTTACCGATTACGTCGTCTGGGAGTGGGGCAAACCGCAGCGGGGTGACATTATTGTCTTCCGGTATCCCAAAGATCCGGACATCGACTATGTCAAACGAGTGGTGGGTCTACCGGGTGATCGCATTAAGTTTGTGGACGACATTCTCTATGTGAACGATGTTCCCCAATCCCGCATGGATCACAATTCCGATCGTTCGGTGCTGGAGGATATCGAAGACCGCAAGGACATCAAATTGCTGTACAAGGAAAAATTAGGAGAAACCGAGCATTGGGTCATGCAGAATGATCCCACCACCCGCAGCTTTCACATGTCCAACTGGCCTGTGGCAGACGCCTATACGGTGCCGGATGATTCGTTTTTTGTGGTCGGCGACAACCGGGACAACTCCACGGACTCCCGCGTGTGGGGCCAGGTGCCGATCTCCTACATTCGGGGCAAAGCCTTGTTTGTCATCTGGAGCATGACCAGCCCTCCGGACTCCATGCTTCCACGTCTACGAATGGATCGCTTTGGACACGGCTTTGACTGATCGCTGGATTTGTGGTTCTACCAAGGCAGACTAAATTTTTCATAAAAAGCGCCGATTATGGCATTGAAGGGGGATTTGATTCCCCGCTCGTGCGAAAGAATCGGTGGAGATTTAAGCCATGGAAAAGAAAGAAGATATTCTTTTTGCTCGCGAGTACTGGACCGGCGATTCCCGGGACGGCAATCTTGTCAATGGCGACGGATACCATTATTACCGCATGTCAAAAGACGGTAAAATCATTGAGGCATTTGAGTTTTATGAAAGCGACGATGGAGTTCCGGTAGTTTCCCCTCTGCCCGAAATGAAAAACGTTCACTGGATCGACGAACTGGGTTTTGAAGATATGGACTCCCTTGATATTATTAAGGAATACGACTTTCTACGCATCAAGAATATATACGAAAATAAATTTGCCAATTAGGGCGTGTCCCCCACCGGCTGGCTCAATCAATACAAAAAAAGACGGCTTTGCTCCGTCTTTTCTATTTCCAGCGATTTCTTAGAACAGCTCAGTCAAAGGCCCCTTCACCTTCGGGTTGATCATTCGCAAATTCCCGATGATTTAAAATATGGCGGTACCAGGAGACGGTTTGATCCACCACCCATGAATGTGAGGAGAAGTGGGCTGGCGGGATGAGCTCCTCACAATAGTCCCGCAGGTCATTAATGGTGCCTTCGGGATTGGCGCGGATCCACTCTTTGACGGATTTTTTGAATTCATTAAAATCAATCATGAAATACTCACCCCTCTCAGTTTCGACTGGATCTTGATGGTACCCTCGACTAATCTCGACGGTTCACCATAAGTGACGGAGTATGATATCTCCGCCGCTAACAGGAGAGGCCTCGGTATTTTTGCCTACCCCCTTTAGGCAGGAATTGCCGGTTAGGAAAGGACCACATGATGACAGACTCCCTAACCCTTGAAAACTTTGTGGCAATCGATCAACTTTTGCACCGCGAACAATTTCGCAACAAGACGCTGCTGGATCTGCTGGGTAAGAACCTTGAAAGCTTCATTAAAACGATTTTAGCGGATCACGGCGTCTCCATTAGCCCGATCATCAAGGGCAAGGTCTCTCCTCACGCCATCATCGAAGGCCCTGTTTATGTGGCAGAGGGAGCCGAGGTTGGCCCAGGCGCCTACATCGAAGGGCCCGCCTATATCGGCC
>JAKQGS010000511.1 GCA_029556045.1 Pseudomonadota bacterium
GGTGCTGATCTTCCGCCCCAGCGGTCTGCTCGGACGCCCCTCCGTGGAAAAGGTGTAGCTGCCATGACCCCCGCTCGCCCGTCCTTGCACATTAAACACGCTTTGAAGGATAGTATCGTTGCGGCTCTCGTGGCCCTGGCGATCTTTGCCCCTCTGGTGGGGATACTCCTGGATGGTTATGAGTTCCAAACCCGTCCCCGCCCGGTCCTCTTCATGGTGGCGGTGGTTTTTGTGGGCCGTTTTTTGGCAGGACTTGCCTGTCAAAGGGGTTGGTGGGGTCGATCGGCAGAAAACTCAAACCATCCTTCCACCGCGGGGATGCTCGATCGACTGCGAGGCAAGCATCTGATCTGGGCCATTTCCCTGATCGGCCTGGTGGTTGGGCTGGCCATTCCTTTTTTAGCGAATAAATACTGGTTGTCGGTTTTTATCCTGGCCCTGATTTATGTCCTGCTCGGGCTTGGTCTCAATATCGTCGTCGGCCTGGCAGGCCTTCTGGACCTGGGTTTTGTGGCCTTTTACGCAGTGGGGGCATACGGATACGCCCTCAGCGCTCAATACTGGGATCTGACCTTTTGGCAGGCGCTCCCGCTGTGCGCCTTGATGGCTGCAGGATTTGGGGCAGTTCTTGGTTTTCCGGTCTTACGCATGCATGGCGATTACCTGGCCATTGTCACCCTGGGTTTTGGGGAAATCATCAGCCTAATTCTGAACAATTGGATCGAATTCACCGGCGGCCCCAGCGGCGCCACCGCTCCCCTCCCCACACTATTTGGCCTGGAGTTCAAGCGGACCGCTAAGCAAGGGGGGGTGCCGTTTCACGAGTATTTCAATATCGAATATTCCCCCGAATATTTTTACATGTTCCTCTACCTATGCCTATTGGTGGCAGCTATTTTTATGACATTTTTCATCAATCGTCTGAAGACCATGCCCATTGGCCGCGCTTGGGAAGCTCTGCGGGAAGACGAAATCGCCTGCCGATCCCTGGGCATCAATCATGTGGTGGTTAAACTGTCCGCCTTCGCCATGGGAGCTATGGTGGGGGGCATCGCTGGGGTGTTTTACGCTGGGTTTCAGCAGTTTATCAATCCCACGTCGTTTACCTTCTTTGAGTCCGCCTTGATCCTGGCCGTTGTGGTACTGGGGGGGATGGGATCAACTCTGGGTGTTGTGTTGGCAGCCATCGTGCTGACCGTGCTACCTGAGTTCCTGCGAGAATTTTCCGATTTCCGGATTTTGATCTTTGGCATCGCCATGGTTCTGATGATGATCTGGCGACCGCGCGGCCTGGTGAAAAGTCGTCGCCGGGTCTTTGATCTTCCGGTGATCAAGGAGCTTGGCTGATGACGAGCTCTTCTCATGAAATCATTTTGCAGGTGCAGGATCTCTCGGTTCGTTTTGGGGGAATCAAGGCTCTGACCAATGTGGGATTTGCCGTCAAAACTGACAGCATCACGGCCATCATTGGCCCCAATGGAGCCGGTAAAACCACGGTGTTTAACTGCATCACCGGCTTCTACCGCCCGACCACCGGACAGATCCTCTGGCGCCAGCAGGATCAGGCGATCAATGTGGTGGAACGCCTGGGCGAAAAATTGCACGCTGGAGACTGCCTCAATCCTGCCACCCTTGGGCGTAAGCTTTATTACAAAATGCTGGGAGGTTCCCATCAGATCGGCAAGCTGGGAATAGCGCGAACATTTCAAAATATCCGCTTGTTCCGGGAAATGACTGTGCTGGAAAACCTTCTGGTGGCCCAGCATCGTCATTTAAATCGCAACGTCCTGTCCGGGCTGGTCAACTGGTCTTCCTACCGACGATCGGAAAAAGAAGCCCTGACCAATGCCCGGAAATGGCTGGAGCTGGTGGGATTACAGGATAGCGGCAATCGCCTCGCGGGGGAGCTGCCGTATGGCCACCAACGTCGACTGGAGATCGCTCGTGCGATGGCCACTGGGTGTCAGCTGATTTGCCTCGATGAGCCCGCTGCCGGTCTCAATCACCGGGAAACTGCGGATCTGGCGCAACTGATCCAGACCCTACGCAGCGAACACCGTGTCACAGTCCTGGTGATTGAACACGACATGAGCCTGGTCATGAATATTTCCGATCATATTGTAGTACTCGATCATGGTGAGGTTTTAGCCCAGGGCACACCGACGGAAGTGCGTACGAATCCACAGGTGTTGGCGGCCTACCTGGGGGATGAAGCACTATGAAACACGGCCAGAAACTGCTGGAGA
>JAKQGS010000180.1 GCA_029556045.1 Pseudomonadota bacterium
TCACGACGTAATACAGCTCGGTGGCCTTTTCGGTTGGCCCGGAAATAATGAGTGGCGTGCGGGCCTCATCGATCAGGATCGAGTCAACTTCATCCACGATGCAAAAATAGTGATCCCGTTGCACATAACGGGACAACTCAGTTTTCATATTATCCCGCAGATAGTCGAACCCGAACTCGTTGTTGGTGCCATAGGTGATATCGGCATGATAGGCCTGGCGCCGATCGCTGTCTGATATGCCATGTACGATCAAACCCGTGGTCATGCCGAGGAAACCGTAGATTTTTCCCATCCATTCGGAGTCCCGCCGTGCCAGGTAATCGTTCACGGTGATAACATGGGTACCTCGCCCAGTCAGGGCGTTCAGATAAATGGGAGCCGTGGCGGTCAGGGTTTTCCCCTCACCGGTTTTCATTTCAGAGATCTTTCCTTCATGGAGGGCCATGCCGCCAATCAGCTGAACATCAAAGTGTCGCATGCCGGTGACCCGTTTTGAGGCTTCCCGCACGGTTGCAAAGGCCTCTGGCAACAGGGCCTCCAGAGTTTCACCCCTTTGCAAACGGCCTTTGAATTCCTGGGTCATTTGGGCCAGCGCTTCATCGGAGAGCGCGGCAAATTTAGCCTCGAGGCTGTTGATGCGATCAACGACCCCGCGATAGCGCTTTATTTCACGATCATTTTTAGTGCCAAAAATTTTACGAACGATATCCATCATAAATGAGGACCCCATGAAGTTAGTTCGGGATCATAGGCTGGCGAGGCATTTCGAATGACGGTTGCAAGTTAAGCCTCATCGACAGAGTCGCCAGGTCAAGATGTCACATGATTTTGGGTCCATGCACACCGGCTTTGCGGCATCACTCATCTGGGGGCTTTTGGTCAGACTTCCATCCATCGGATTCGAGACGATCGCCAATAAACCTAAAACATCTCTCTTTTTATTATATTAACGAAGATATTGCCAAAGGAGAATCACTGCAGACCTTCGAAAAGCCGAGGTTTCTCACGAATGACTAGTCCAGATTGTCCAAAATAAATTTCCGTGGGTTAACAGGCCGGCTATTCACTAAAATTTCATAGTGAAGGTGTGGGCCGGTGGTCCGCCCACTCATGCCAACCGTGGCAATTTGGTCGCCTCTGCGTATTTTTTGACCAGCATGGACCAGATTTTGTGCATTATGACCATAGCGGGAGACGATGCCATACCCGTGAGCGATCATCAGGAAATTGCCGTACCCTTCCTTGGCACCAGAAAAGATCACCACACCATCGGCGGGTGCGTAAATCGGCGTTCCCACTGGTGAGGCCACATCGATACCGAGGTGCATGGCTTTTTGACCGGTAAAGGGCGATATCCTTGAACCAAAGCCGGAGGTGATCCAGCCACTGACCGGGGTGATGGAGGGTATGGAAAGAAGCAGGGTTTTTTGTTGGCTGAGGTCAGAAAGGAGATGCTGCAGCTCCAAAGCGTTTTTATTAGCTTCCCGACCGATGCTTTCCAGCTGGCTGAACACGGGCCGAAAGATCAACTTTTCCATGTTGATACCAAGGGGAAAGGCGTTGCTGCCATCGGGTTTGGCACCCTGCTGTTGGGATTCGTCGGTTTGCTTTTTTGCGATGCTCATTTCTTCAGCGGTGAGGGGACCGATACCCGTTTCCTTGCTGACACGCTCGACACGGACCTGGGTTAATTCACCAAGCTGGGTGCTGTAGTCATGTACGCGTCGCAGGGATCGTTTCACATCCTCCAGATTGGTCATCAACAGACGGGCTTCTCCCTTTAGCCCTTCATTTTCAGCGATCACCTCGAAATAGGACTGTCTCAATTGTCTGAGCTGAAAATAGTCGAAGAACAGAAAGCCGGTGATGGAGGCAAGAAAAAATGCGGCAACGGCCAAGAGATTGACCACAAGACGCGGAACAGAGAACTGCCGCGTCGCGTTGGCGCCATCTGGGATGATTAATATTTGAATTCGACGCATAGGAAAGACCCGGAAATAAGCGTTGTATCCTGTGACCGTATGCAGAGGTTCTTGCCCTGCTACATGATCGGTAAAAAACCTTTATTCCTGAACCTTTATAATAACAACAGTGATATTGTCTTCACCACCGCGATCGTTGGACATTTGAATGAGGGGTTCGACTGCCGCCGGCCCCAACTCCCGGGTAATACTTGATATTTCTTCATTATTGACCTTGCCATGCAACCCGTCGCTGCAGATGAGCAGCAGATCTCCCGGAAAGAGGTCCACCACCATGGTGTCCACATCCTCCTCCTCCTGATAACCAACACTGCGGGTGATCACATTTTTCAAGTGGTGTTGTTCGGCATCCTCCGGGGTCAGGACCCCGGCGCGGATCTGCTCATTAACCAGCGAGTGATCATAAGTAATTTGATAAAGAAATCCGGATCTTACAAGATATATCCGGCTATCGCCCACATGGGCACAATAGGCCTTTGAACCGATCACTTTGATCACAGAGGCGGTGGTTCCCATCCCGCGAAGTGCTGGTTGTTCGATGGAATGCTCATAGATGCGGGCCGAGGCGAAATTAACCGCATTGGCAAGTTCTGATAAGACTTCGTTATCGTTGTTTTTTTCGGAGAATTTTGCCGGATTTTTTCCCAGATACTCCTGGATCTTCTGGACGCAGAGCTGGCTGGCGATTTCCCCACCTGCGTGTCCTCCCATACCATCCGCCACGACAAAAAGTTTCATCGCGTCGTTCACCAGAAACGAATCCTGGTTACTGCTGCGGACCCGCCCGACGTGAGTGCTGCCATTTGTGATCAACGCCATCGCCATCATCGAAGCCTTTTTGCAATTTGCGAGCGATCTTAACAATGTAGCAGCTTAGGGGGGAGTTTTGAAGATGAAACCCGAAAATATCACCAAATTTAATTAAAAAATCAAATAACATAGACAGTGCTGATCACCACCGGCTTTTTGATCATATAAACCGCCAGCTCTCGGCGCAGGTGGGTCCCTAAATGATCATTGTAAGCCGCATGATTGGCGCCGGCACGGAGCTCATCGAGAGGTTTGCCCGTGGCAAATTCTGCCAATCTTGCCTCAGCCCTGGTCAAGGCCTCCCCACGTGGGGTCGGTAGGCCGCGGTATTCGAAATGTGGACCTTGTAGCCACCGGCCTGCGGTTTTATCCACAACGCCACTCAGGACCACCAGTCCCGAGTCACCGATTTTTAGACGTTTACGCATGGTTTCATAGTCCATAGGCAACATCGACCAGGAATCTATAAAGGTCCTCTCCATCGGCGGCAAGAGTTCCACCTGGAGTTCACCATCCGGGCTTAATTTTAATGAAGTGCCGGATTGAACCGCAACCACTTCCGGCTCGTGTTGGTTTTGGCGTCCGATATCCCCATTGGCCTGCAGGTGGGAAAAGGTTCCATGCACGGGAACAAAATACTGGGGCCGCAGACAATCGAGCAGCTGGTCAAGCTCTTCCTGATGGGCGTGACCGGACACGTGGATACCGGGATGGGACTTGGCTGTAATCACATCCACCTGCTGCTTTTGACAAAGGGATATCAAGTCACTCACGGTTTTTTCGTTACCGGGTATCACCCGGCTGGAGAAGATCACGCGGTCATGCGGGAGCAGAGTCACCATGGAGTGCTCCCCCCTGATGATTCGGGACAATGCCGCCCGATGTTCACCCTGACACCCACCCGCAAGAACAATAATGTCGCCTCGGGGAAAGCGATCCAACTGTTGGGCGTCTTTGATAAAGGACACCTCTGGCACGTCGTGCAAGATATCCTGGGCCAGTGAAATCGTCTTGCTGATACCCTGACCGGCGATCAGCACATGCTTGCCAAGGCTTTTGGCAACCTCCAAGACTAACTTCAAACGCCACCAATTACTGGAAAAAGTCGAGAAGACCGTTAAACCACGGGCCCCTTTGATGACTTCATGCAAGGTGGACAAAGTTGAGGACTCACCGGGGCACGCTCCGGGTGTGGGAGCATTGGTACTGTCGGCAATCGCCATACGGATGCCGCGCTGTCCCAGCTGGCGCAGGGAGTTCAAATCTATGGGCGCATCAAAAACCCCCGAAGCATCAAATTTGAAGTCACCGCTATGGAAAACGGTATTGGTGGCGGTTTGCACGATGAGGGAACAGGCCATGGGGATCGAATGATTGACGTGAAACCAGCCAAAACGAATGGCGCCATTGGTGACCTGGTCACCCGGCTCTACGATATTCAGGGGGAGTTCTGCGGAGTGGCGGTGGTTGCGTGTAAACTTATCGCGGATCAGGGCCGCCGTCCAACGAGTGCAGTATATCGGTGCTGGAAACCTTCGATAATAATACGGAAGCGCACCAATATGATCCTCGTGCCCGTGCGTCATAAGGTATGAATGGACACCCCCATGCCTTTCTATGAACTGAAAAGCGTTGGGGATCGAGAATTCGATGCCAAGATGATGCGCCTCGGAAAAAGTCAAACCGCAGTCCACCAAAAAGAGCCGACCCTGATGAATATACGCGGTCATGTTGCTGCCGAATTCTCCGCAGCCCCCAAGAAAGACTATTTCAAGGTCTGGTGAAAATGCCTTGGAGGAGGAATTCGATGCAGGTGCATTGGTATTCAATCGTATTGATCCATATTTGAATGGTGCCGGCCTTTGTAGGTTAACCCCGCGATTTCTCAAATACAAGAGGGTATTTAATTTGAACGCTTCCCCGTTTGGGACGGGGAAAACGCCAGGACGCGATTTTGCTTTTAACACAGGAAATCATAGGGCGATCGGCAATGGATGACGAGACCAACTCAAGATCGGAAAGCGTGCCGCGACTATCCAGCCGCCATTGAAACATCATGGAACCCGCCAGATTCTGGTTGCGGCGTAGCGCCAACTCAAAACAAAGCTGCAGTTCAAATTTACGGGATTGCACCAACTCTTCGATCAGGTGAGGATCGATTTCGCCAATCAACGGTTCACGCACCTTGTCTGGCTTTTTTCCGGCACTGATGTCGCCAGCGGGAATTTCGCGAAGTTTGGCATCGAGGGCGGCAAAGTCATTGGGCAGCTCATAATTCAGGGTGCCGAATACCGCAGGAATACCGATGGGGTCTTGCGGATGCGGCGGTGTCGAGGATGGGCTTTTATGGTTTCGAATCTTCTGCCGAACCCGCACTGCCACATTGGCCAGAGTTTTTGCTTGTAGATACATGGTTTCTTCATCAGTCTTCAGGCCAAATACACCAATTTTGGCAATATCGTCATGGGATTTGCCTTTGGCACCGCCACCCACATTTTTGTAATTGCCAAATTGGTATTCTGCGTCCTCTCGAAATTCCGCTGCAACTTTCCGTCTGGCTTCCAATGCGACTTCAAGGCTTTGATGATAGAGCGCCAATTTGTCGATAGTGCGCTTCACCCGGCCGGGATAACTCTCCCCAATTACCGCGGGAACCGAAACAATACTGGTTCCGGCTTTGTGCGAGCTGATTCGGTTGGCCTGCTCCTGCTTCATTTGAAGTTGTGAACGACGTTGCTGGGCGTCTTCATGTATGGCGATAATTCGCTCCGTCGCGAGTGGCTTAAGTTGGTCAAATGGTCCATTGGTTTCCAGCCCCGAAACCACCAGAGCCAGAGAGCCATAGTGCTGCGCCAATGCTTTTAATGGAGTGCGGCGATTGAGTCTATCCTGCAGGGCTTCCGGCAAAGTTTCAATGTGGCCGGGGTTGATGAAAGGAATGACGTATTCCGTTTTTAAATCAAACAGAGACCGAGGTCGGGAATCAGGACGATTCAATAACCCATAAATAACCCCACCAAAAATAACGAGCGAGGCCATGGCCGCCATGCCAAGAACGGTGAAATCATGCTTATCGGGAAGAAATAGACGGGGTAGGCTGCCACGATAGGTGCGATCTGTTTTGATGGACTGATATTTTGGCTTAGCTGGAGCGACAATTTTGATCAGCACATCAAGGCCCAAAAATTTCAGGCTGGCCTTGTCACCGGGCCTGAGACGATACTCCCGCATCCGGCTATTGGTAGTACCAAGATCGATCAACCTCCCCTCGCAATATACGAAACCGGACCAGTTGGAGTCTGGTTGAATGATGACAGCTTGTTCGCGGACCTCACACACATCGATAGGGCGACTAAAGGGAAAAAGTGGCAAGTTTAAGTGCGCACTCTTATGAAAGATTCGCACCTTACCGCTATGCCGGATAGATCGCGAGTAACGATCCTGCACCTCACCGTTCTGAAGCACTTCCAGAATGAGTTGATCGGGCGTGGATTTTTTTGTGCGTTTTTTCATGGTTTCAATGTATTTTTGTTTCAAATCCATACTGCGTTATGCCAACCGAGGCCAGGGTGTATAAAAACGGGCGAATATGGGCATAGGTCAGGCGTTCATCCACCGCTAATACCGCGGTCATTCGCGTGGGGGGGGCCTCCATGTTGAGGGCAAATGAAACAGCTTCCTTTTTCAACACCCCCTCCAGATAGTCCCGAAATGCGGCAAAATCGGCGGGATCAGCCTGCTGGAGGGGAAAGCGAAAAACTTTCTTTTGACTGGTCGTCAATATCATTTCGTCCCCGCGGGGAAAAATAGCCAGCCAGATCGCTCCTTCTTCCTCACGCTCGGCCTGAAAAACCGTAAGGTTAACCTGATTTCCCAATCGTGGATTAAGGCTTGGCAGGAGATGACCCGTTAACATCAGGACCAGCGCAAAGCTGGCCAGGGCTGGGATCGGAAACCACCACAAACTGTGATCAAGGCGATTTTTAACCTGAGTTATGTAGTCACTTGGTACTCCGTGCCGTGATTCTTCCATCACATGATCCCCCCGCCAAGTATGACGCGAGCTTCGGGAAAGCCTAACCGCAGACCGGCTACGGATTGAATCACCACCGGCATCGGTATCTCATGGGATGGAATGAACAATATAACCCCTGGATTGAGTGGGCTGCGTCCAGGTGCTGGTTGATAGGCGCCGACTTTTCTTACCAGAGCATCGATATCGGGCGCGCCGTCACGATGCTGCACCACAAACTTCTCAGATCCGGACGCATAATCCTCGCCAAAGGCCTTGAATGGCCCGAAGTAAAAGGCCGAGCCCGTCAGGACAATGGCCAGAGAGGACTCCCCAAAAGTTGCTGAAGGCTTTTCGCGAAAATTGTGCGTGCCTCCGTCTTCGGGTGGAGTCGCTACCACGGGAATTTCCAGAGGCACCAGACCAAAAGTGGACGATAAAAAGGTGGAACGCAGGCAAAACGTCAGCGCCCCCAACAGCCCAATGACAGCTGTTACGGCGGTGGGAAGATTCCAGGTTGAATCAGATAATCTCTTCTTCGTCCTTGATATCTTCGACTGAAGCATCGTCGAGGCTTTCATCCGCATCCCTGCTTTTAGTATTGACTGGATCCGATTTAGAGGCATCCGCTTCATAGCTATCACTATCGCTGGAGAGCGATGAAATTCCGGAGCTCATTCCTCCCCCTTGGGGGGGCGCCGCTACATAAGCCATTTCCTGGGGAACCAGAAGATTGCTGAGTACGGTGACACCGTAATGAACTTTGTCGGTAATGCGTAAGGCGGTTGCTTTCAATAATTGATGAGCACCCAGAAACAGCATACAAATCAACAGACCGAGTGCGGTAGGATTCAGGGATCCCGCAATGCCGTTAGCAAGACGGGCCTGCTTTTCTGAAGTATCAAGAATCACGATGGAGTCAAATGCCGACCACAACCCGTCAATGGTGCCTAAAATCCCGACGAGCAATATAATCGTGCCCAGTGTGGGAATGCTACTGATGCGGGCTTCGAGCTTGGGGAGAAATTCGATGGTTTCTTCCTCAAGGGTTCCTTTCACCGTTGTGGGATCTCGTTCCGCCGCCTCCAAAACTTTTTGGCTGATGTGCGGCAGTGAGGTATGGGACGCGCTTTTGCAAATGTTGATGGCGCGATCCAGGTCTTCAGCCAGAATTGATTTTTTGAGGTTTTTGATGAATTTGTTGAAATCAATATGATAAACCATCTGCAACATGAAAAAGCGTTCGAAGATAACGATAGTGCCAAAAAAGGCGAGAACCAACAGGGTAATGATGTAACCATTTCCGTTTTGCAGGCTGGTAGCCAGGTGACTCCACATATCTGTCCGTCCTATTGATGTGAATGAGCCGAAGAATTTCTCGCGGTCTTCCCGCGGAGAGCAATCTACCTTGATTATATCCTGAAAAAGCAGACATGGGGAGATTGGTGGGTGATTCCAGCCGATTATCAAAACAACGGACGTTAGGAAATCCGACAATAAAAATCAAAATCTTCGAAGAAGATACGGACTTGTAGGTTTTTCAATTCTGAGTGTCTCCTTTGAACTGCAGACGGCCGCTTTCGTAGGCTTTTAAGAACGCCTTGAGGATTTCCGGGTCAAAGATGTCATTGTCTTCTGAGAGTTTTCCGATGGCATTTTCAATGTTAACAAATCCGGAATAGGAGCGCCCTGAGACCATGGCATCAAAAACGTCTGCAATGGCTACGATCCGTCCAAAAAATGGGATATCTTCACCAACCAGTCCTTCCGGGTAGCCTGTGCCGTCCCATTTTTCATGGTGATATTTCACGCCGGAGATAAAACGTTTGGCATTGGGCAGATGGCTGACGATGTCAGCGCCTATAGCCGGATGAAGTTTTATTTCGGCATATTCTTCGGCACTTAAAATGGTGGCTTTTTTCAAAATTGCGTCGGGAATGCCAATTTTACCGATATCATGCAGGAGAGCGCTGATCATCAGTAGCTTCTTGAGGTCCCGATTGAGTTTGAGTTCGTCGGCAATTGCCATTGAAAATTTGCTTACCCGTTCGGAATGGCCACGTGTATAGGTGTCTTTTGCCTCAACGGTGGCGATCATGGTCTCAAGCATACCCACCATGGCTAGGTCTAATTCGCGACGTAGGAGCATCGATTCAAAAATGCTGGCGGAACGGGTTAATAGTGCCTGCGCTGCCTCAATATGCCGCATGGTCAGGTGAATGGGCCCCTCGGTTTCAAGGTGGGCCAGACCGATAACCTCACCGTTGGCAATCATGGGTAAGACCAGTATGCCCTTGCCTTCTTTTTCATTTGATGTGCCATTAACAACCAATTTACGCACCAGGGCATCTTGAAAGGCATGGTGACTTATCGTAAAAGGATTGGAACCCTTAAAGGACCGATGACTCAGGGGTTGTAACTGTCGGGAGTTTCTATTCCACACGAAAAATGCGGCCCGCGCCAGACTGGGAACGATAGATCCAAGGCCCTTGAGCATCACTTCAGAGGCCTCGTGCAGCCCCTCCATCACCAGGATATTGCTGTGCACGTCAAAAATTGTTTTGATCAATTTAACATCACCACCAATATTTTTGACGATCTGCAGTGGATCATGACGTTTATAGGTCATGGCGCGGCGGAGGCTTTCATTTTCTTCTGCAGATTCCATCTCCACGCTGAATCCGGGGTCGGCAAAAGAGGCATCGATTGATGAGGACATGGGCCCCAGCTCAATACCGTGATGGGGTGCGAGAAAGGTCATTTCTGCGGAACCGATCAGAATTTTGTCGCCATTTTGAATCGTAGCGTTGATGATGCGGTCGCCATTCACGTAAGTCCCGTTGCGGGAATCCAGGTCCTCGATGACAAAAATAAGACCGCGTTCTTTAATGCGCGCATGAAATCGCGATACGTGCTCATCCTTGAGGACAAGACGATTGGTTGGATCTCGACCAATGGTTATTGGAAACTCAGCTAGGGCAATCCGCTCGCCCGCCAGAGTTCCGCGTTCTATCAGGAGAAACTTCATCACCACACCATTCATAAGAGGCAAAGTATCGATCTTATATCGGTATTTGGTCAGGACAACTAAAGTTTTTTTCTTAAAGTTTCTGACCATACTGCCGATCAAAAGGTCAATCGAAAGGAGGTCGACATGGGTGTGATCACCAAAGCATTGGCGGTGACAATATTAGGGGGTATGTTTATCGAGGCAGGCCAACTTTTGGCAAGCGGGCAAAAAGAAGTCTATTACCCCATAAAACCGGACGCCCCTTACGTCATTCAAAAACCGCAACAATCGAAACCTTATGGACCATATTTGCGTAAACCGATACTTCCCGGTCAGCAGGTCACGGTTCCTTTGACAGCCACCTCAAAAAACACACCTAGAAAAGCATCTGCCGCTAAACCCCAGTGGAAGGAAACCAAACTTTCATTTGGCGCCAAAAAAATAGGTGGTCAACTTAAAAAGCCTCGCGTTGATCTTGATGCGGATCAACCTGAAATCATGCTGAACCACGACATCAACATGGTTGATTTTATGGAGCGTTTCGAACATAATTCCCCCAGCCCCTTTATCGACTAAGTCTCATAGAATAAAGCATTAAGGCCCCCCAACGTGTTTGCTATATTACATCAGATCGATCTGGACGGGCTGTTTTGGATCAATGGATTAGGAACCGATTGCCGGCTATGCGACGGGTTGATGCGTTTAGTCTCTGATCAATATGCGGGTTTAATCTTAGCGATCCCCTTAATTCTTACAGCCATTATTAGCGAACGAAGTCTTTGGAAGACTTTTGTCGTTCTGGCTGTTCTATTAATCTGCACCGACGCCGTGACTTCCTATGTCATCAAAGAAAACATCGGTCGTATGCGTCCATGCAGAGTTTGGGACTGGGTCCGCATTGTAGATGGCTGCGCGGGGCAGTATGGATTTCCCTCTAACCACGCCACCAACATGGCAACCGTGGCGGGATTTTTAGGGAAAATTTTGGGAACCAGGACGGGTCTCTGGCTGGCCATGCTGGCCAGCCTAGTCGGATTTTCTCGCGTCTACATGGGAGTTCATTACCCTTCGGATGTGTTTGCGGGCTTTCTTCTGGGTGGCTGCATCGGTTGGGTGACGGCAGTTATTGTAAAAAAACGGGATGCTGTGGCCCGAAGTCATTCCTAAACTGCAGCCATAGTTTTACAGATCTCCCATCATACTAAAGATAAGCTGCGGTTTGTCGTTTAAGACCCCGTCGGTCGAACTGCGTAGAGTGGCCAAAAGCGTAAACCGTGACATGGCTACGGAACCCACGCCTATGAAATCCCCTCCCAGAGGAACCTGCAAACCACAGCCGGCCGCCCAGAGATTGTGGCTTCCCCCGTTAGTCAATGCGGTATCGTAAAACAAGCGGAAATCCATACGGTCCACCAAAAGAAAGCCAAGGCGATCGAATAGTTGGGCAGTGGGGAAGAAGACGTCACCATTAAAAGCCCGTATTTCATCCACGGGAAATCCCCCATCCTCAGACCGAATATGCGCCTCATCAAGATTTTTAGGGTAAAATCGCGCCAGATCAGGTGCATCGTCTCGGGAACCAGCCGTGCCATGAAACCAACGCAGCTGATAATGCAGGATGGAAAAAACATTACTGTGGCGGAGCACAGCATCGTACCAACGCCTTTGATAGGTATAGGGAGATTCCTGATGGTCTATGGTTTCCTCCCATTCCCCGCGAACCTCAAGGCCAAATTTGGATGTGGTGATCGGAGTTAGTGCCAGGTATCCAGCCACAGTCTGATGGGTCGAATTAACTTCACGGGACGCAGATTTATTGCGTAGTCTGAGGCTTGCTCCCAGTGAGTGATCAAAGATTGTGGCAACGTTGCGGTTGAAGAAAATCTGTTCCGACCGGAACCCTTCAAAATTGCGTTGTAGCCCCAATTCCGCACGTACATCCAGAAAGACATCGTTCACGAGCAGATTGAGATGATAGCCGGTTTTCGCGGGATCATGCTGATGTTCAATGCCGCCCACCAGGGAGTTGTCCAGAAATCTAAATAAAGCCAGTTGAAGCCCGTACCCAAAGCCCTCGGCCGGCCTTTTAAATGGGTAGGGTAACCACAGCCCGGTATAGTGGTCATCCCCAATCTTTCGGGCGGAGCCGGGCATGAATTTTATGGCACGAAGTCCAGAAGTATTATTGAAACGATCGGCATCAAACAACTCGCGGGACGGATCCAGGAGGATGCGTTCCGGCTCAAAATCGGTCTGAATGGATTCCACATATTCGATGCGGCCATCCTGGCAGTCAATGGGAATGGTGTTCTCCTGCTTAACCCCGGCAGACTCAAGCTGCACCGACAGCCTAGCCGGGAGACAATGGTTTGCGGTGACACTGATTTTAGTGGTCCACGACTTCACGCCAACTTGATGAATAGACCAGTCAGCTAATGCATAATCTGGCCAATGATGGCTTTGCCACCAATAAGCGACCATCGCCTGATACTTTTTCAAATCTGCGTGATTGTCTTTGAACTGGCTGTTAAATCCGGACTTGAAATCAAGTGGCTTAACGCTGTGGCCTAAGTTGGCGCGGGTAAACTCCCGCGACGATCGCTGTACGTTCTGCAAACCCCAATCATTGACGAGACTGCGGATGAACAGGCTCTGTCGCATGTAGTGGAGGGGGTGCTGGAGCGAGCGTGGATTGGAGGCTCCGTGGTCATTGACCAAAGTTAGTGCTGGCTTAGCCTGCTTTAAAAGTGAAGCAGTAATATACTGTGCATCGAGATAGCTGATCGATAACGCGGCTGGACCGCCTTCCTGCGCTTTAAACAGGTCATAGCGGTCTCCGTCGCGGCGCAATATATCACCCACGGCATAGTCAATAAGACCATCCGCAATCCAGTTATCCCGTGTTTCTCCCGATCGGACAGCAGCCCCCCACCATTGTCGCGCGAGCAGGTGAAGGGTGGCCCAATGATTCCAGTTCAACACCTTGGTCTGAAGCGACCGCAGAACATCATCCTGTGGGATGTTTATGGGGACGATTCCAGGCAAGGTTTGGTTAATGTGTTGCGCTGTTTCCATAAAAACCAACTGATGGTGGGGAAAGGGACCAAACCATTGCGTCAGCCCGGGAAAAACCGCGACTATCGATTCGACCAGTGCCAGAAAACTCTTGTTTCGATAGTAGACATAAAAACCCCCGATTGTTTCCTCATCTGTCAATCCGTTCGGATTATCGGCAAATTTTTGGGAGTCCAAGGGAAAAAATTGCGATTTTAGGTTTTTACCAAGGGCAAAAACCAGATCGTCACCCCGATAGATCAACGAATGGGAAACTTCGATGTCACCAACAATTTGCCAATTCACCGGTGCGCTGATTTTAACTTGGTAAGCAAGGTAGGTGACATCCCCCGGGGAAATACGCATCACAGAAGGTGGGCATTGATTCAGTGGAACAGGAGCGATTCTGCGGAAGAAAAAATCGTCTTTTGGTGGATCGATGGAATCGAGTTTGATGCGCAATTGCACGGCAGAGATCGCGGGTTTCACCCGGATCAGATACGGGGTGAGGAATTCCATTGGTTGAGTTGACGTTACCGCAGCGGGCTCGGTAAATTGCAGGGTCTCTGCGAATTTTGAACGTAGAAGACGCACATGCGGCAGTATGTCTTGCCGTGTATCGAGGTGAAAACCGTGGCCTGGCAGGAAAAAACAAACTTCATCTCCAGCAAGGTCCTGAAAATTTAAGACTCCTTCAAGTTGCCACCGGCTCTCTTTGCTTTGAATCTGTATTTCCGCACCCACCCGTGGGTGGTGTTTTGTCGCTCCTTTTTCGGGCGTGCTGGCTAACGATAAGCCCGACGGCCCAGCCTGCAAGACTGTCCACAGGCTCGCAACGAAATGCCCACCGTATTTTTTAAGGAACTTCGTCATGACTATAGACAGACTGCTGTGCGCAAAACCGCGCCAAAATCTGGGGAGGGGCAAATGCGGGGCCATATTTTTCCGCAAGTCTGTTTAACTCGTCCCGAATGGCCACCGGAGTGCGGGTGTGGATATAATAAAAAGGCCCACCCAGAAATGGTGGGAAACCAAGTCCAAAGATTGCCCCAATATCCCCATCTTCGGGTGATTGCAGAATTCCCTCTTCGAGACAGCGCAGGGACTCATTGGCAAAAACCATGACGCAGCGGGTTTGTATTTCCTGCCGGCTGGAAGGAGTCGTGTTAGGATGGACCCCCAAAAGTTTGTAGATGGCCTCATCAGGGCCTTGTTTTTTTCCGTCAGCGTAGCGATAAAAACCGGAATTGTTTTTTCGACCCAACCTCTGACCTTCCTTGAACGCGGTCATGGCGGGGATCTGTTGCATGCGATCTGGAAAGGCTTGAGCCATGGTTTCAATCACGTGCATGCCAACATCGATTCCCACCTCATCAATCAGGGCAATCGGACCCACGGGAAATCCGAAATCAGTCATGGCCCCGTCGATTTCTTGAATGGGGTTACCTTCCAGCACCAGTTTTAGAGCCTCAAACAGGTAAAACGCCAGAGCGCGGGTGGTATAAAAACCGGGTCCATCATTGACCACAATCACCTTTTTACCCAGGCGCTCTCCCAGCTGCACTACCGCCGCAACGGCGGCATCGGCGGATGCGGGCGTACGGATGACCTCGACCAAAGGCATCTTTTCCACCGGCGAGAAAAAATGCATTCCCACCACCCGCTCGGGGTGTGCCGCTGCCGCAGCAATTTCCCGTATGGGGATGGCGGAGGTATTGGAGGCAAATATCGGGGAGCCCTCGAGTTTTTCTGCCTCTTTGATCAGACGATGCTTTAAGCTGAGATCTTCAAATACGGCTTCGATGATCACAGAACATTGGCCAAACCCTTCAAGGCTGGTACCCGGCGATATATGCGCCAGACGTGACATCGCTTCAAACGGCTTGAGAGAGCGACGTTTGACTTTTCCGGACCAAAATCCCGAGGCATTCTTCAATGCCTTGCCGAGACTGGATAGGTTGGGGTCGGATAGCCGTACCCGATAGCCACGATCCGCGGCAACGGTTGCGATGCCGGATCCCATAAATCCTGCACCGATGATGCCGATCAGATTGTTCTCCTGGGTTGATATGCTGTCGTCGTTCCAGCGTTTATTACTTTTTTTGCAGTGGGTCAGGGCGTCAAAGACATGAATCAGACTCTTGCAGGCATTTGATTGAGACAATTCTCCGAAAAGTTTAGCTTCCAGATCAAGTCCTTTTTGCAAAGGCTGGGGAAATCCGTCAAAAATCGCTTCGATGATTTTGTAGGGTGCTGGGTAAAATGATCCCGCCTGCTTGGCGGCCTTTTGGGTTGCGGTTTTCCGAAGAAATTGACGACCAAAGGGGTTTCGTTCCAATAGAAGCGACCTGATCTTTTCAGAGGCCTTGCTTTTCCGGCGGGGAAGAGGGGGAGCTTTTTTAAGGATAAGGTTCAGGCATTCATCCATGACGCGGCTGGGAGGTACGGCGATATCCACCAACCCCACTTTGGCGGCTTTGGTTCCGCTGAGATTCCGTCCGGTAAGTATCAAATCGAGGCTGTTGATGATGCCGATTTTTCGCGGAGTTCTCTGAGTGCCTCCGGCCCCTGGTAAAAGTCCCAGTTGGACTTCTGGGAATCCAAGTTTGGTGTCGGCATCATCAGCGGCCACCAGGTAGGTGCAAGCCAGGGCCAGCTCCAACCCGCCCCCCAGGCACTGCCCTCGGAGGGCTGCAGCGGTGGGAATTGATAGATTTTCAATTTCATTAAAGACCCCCTGTAGGGCGGCAGAGCCTTCGGACCCCTGCAAAGCACTTTGAAACCGATTGATTTCCTTAATGTTGGCACCAACCACAAAATCTTTTTTAGTGCTGGTAAAAACAATTCCCTGGGAGCCTTCCGCCACGATTTCCCGCAGGATACGGCGCAACTCCAGAACCGACGCTTCCGATAGGGTATTGACCGGTACTTCCGGAGTATCAAACGCTACGACATGGATACCGTTGTCCAAGCGCGAAACATTAAAAAAGTGCGTCATAATCCGCTTTCATCGTCAAAGTTCGCAATTTTCAATCAGCATGGCCCCTGCCATGCCACCAGCCGCACAGATGGCAATCAAGCCGCGTTTGGCCTTGCGACGGACCAATTCCCGCGAAAGGGTCGTCACCAGACGAGCGCCGGTAGCCCCAAAAGGATGGCCGATAGCGATGGCGCCGCCATTTACATTCAACTTTTCCGCAGGAATAGAGCCAAATGCCGTGGATTTACCAAAGTAGCGAAAATTGAAGTCCTTGGACTCCATGGATTTCAGACAGCTAAGAACCTGCGCCGCAAAGGCTTCATGAATCTCAAAGAGATCGATCTCCTCCAGGGTCAGCTTCGCTTTGGCAAGCAGTAGGGGAATCGCCAGTGCCGGTCCTATTAAGAGCTGCTCTTTAGGGTCCACCCCCACAAAAGTATAGTCCACAATGCGGGTTTTTGGCTGAAGGCCCAAATCGCGGCAAACTCCTTCATCGCCGATCAGACAAACAGCGGCGCCGTCCGTGAGGGGGGAAGAATTTCCAGCCGTCAGGCTGCCATGCCGTCGGTCAAAAACCGGTGGTAGTTTGCCCAGGGTTTCCACCGTGGTATCCCCCCGCACGAGATTGTCGGATGCAACAGCGTCCTGCAAGCGTGGTGGGGCCCAGACGGGAACCAACTCTTCGTCAAACCGGCGGGA
Organism: Pseudomonadota bacterium; assembly: GCA_029556045.1. The sequence continues at coordinate 16,548 of JAKQGS010000180.1, forward strand.
CTGCTGTGCTGCATGGGCTTTCTGATGCGATGACAGAGCAAAACGATCCTGGTCGTCGCGGGGAATTTCATTCAGTTTGGCCATGATTTCGGCGTGCTCACCCATGGTTAAACCGGTAAGCGGCTCTGCTAAAGCTGGTGGTTGTGGCAGCCAGGCAGAGGGGGAAAAGGTTTTTATGACCTCAAGGCGAGCCTTGAGGCTGCGAGCTCTATTGAGGGCCAGCAGGAACTTGCGGGCCTTGGATGAATACGCAATGGGCGGATCACTGAGGCATTCAACACCTCCCGCCAGATAGAGTCCGCTGTGACCAAAACGGATGGATTTAGCAGCATCGGCGATGGCATGCATGCTGCTGGTACAGGCGCGATTGAGTGTATAGCCATGGATGGAGGGGTCCAGTCCCAGGTTAATGATGGTATCCCGTGCCACATTGGCGTTTTTAAGCTGGGGTATCACCACACCACAGGATATTTCATCGATCAGACGGTTATCCAAAGCCAGTCGGCGCAGCAACGCATCCACCACGCGGCTATAGAGGAACAGCGCGTCGGCATCCTGAAAAACCCCAAAGGACTTCACAAAGGGTGTGCGTACGCCGTCAACAAAGACGGCCTGGCCGTTCCCGGGAGTATATTTTGAGGGGTAGGTTTGATGGGCCATGCTCTTTTCCTGCCGGTGCGGGAGAAACTGGGGATTCTGTGCTGGTGTCAGAAGTGTTTTTTGTCCTGTAGGACTTCCACCACCTGACTTAAAACAAGTTCCTGATTGCGCTCCAGGTTAACGAAGGTTCCACCCATGCGAAACTTCTTGGGGTCAAACCACTTGCATTCGGCCTTGCAAGCCAGTCGCTTGGGAGCCGCTATCCCCAGTGGCGACAGGGGAATATTAAGCCAGAAGGTGTCACCCACCTTCACATTCATCTCGGAGGTGAATTCCAGTTTATACCCACTCAGGCTTACATCCAGCAAAACGGCGCTATAACAAAAGAATGGCAAGTCCCGAAACTTGCGAACTTCAACCAGGGCGTGGGAGACAAATCGCTCCTGTCGGGGACTCTGGGAATTTGACGACGTTTTGGACTGATTCACGGGTGAAGGTACTCCAAGACAATCTTGATATTAAAAGAATTACTCTCTACATTATAATAAGGCCAATGAACATAAGTCTATGTTTCAGAACAAATAATATGGAATACCAATGACGCAGCCTCTCGCTGATCCAGTTCCTTCCCGGGTGCGGGTCCTGATTCTTGGAGGCGGCATCCATGGCGTCGGTACACTGCATGACTTGGCTTCCCGGGGATGGCGCGACGTGTTTTTGGTGGAAAAAAAGGCCATTGGCTGCGGCACCAGCTCCCGCTCCACGAAACTGGTCCACGGCGGTTTGCGATATCTGAAAAATCCCCGCGATTTCTCTCTGGTTTCCGAAGCATTACGGGAGCGTCAGATACTGGCCACTGTCGCAGCTGATCTGGTGCACCCTCTTGAATTGACCCTACCCGTGATGCGTGGTTATGGCCTGCCGGCACCTCTTCTGAAGTTGGGCATGGTTCTCTATGACCTGTTAGCGGGGAAAGCGCGCATTCACCGGCATCATTTTATCAATGCCTCCGAATTTGCGCGGCGGTATCCCATGCTGCAGGAAGGGAAATTTTCGGGAGGCTATTCCTTTTGGGACATGCAAACGGATGATTTGGCCCTGGTGCGTCGCGTGGCCTCATCGGCTCGCAATCTGGGAGCCGGCATCAGCGAAATGACGCAGGTAGAAAAGATCATTCCGGATCGGGATGGTTGGCTGGTTGATTTGCGCCTGTCCAATGGAAGCATGGTCCGCATAAGTGCGCGATATGTGGTCAATGCCCTGGGTCCCTGGGCCAATCAAATACTGGAAGATTCTGGCTTGAGTCCGGAATATCGTGGCGTCAATAATGAGGGCGTTCATATCCTCCTCCCCAACATGGGGCTGCAGTCGGGATTACTCATGCAGTCGCCAGCTGATGGGCGTATTTTTTTCATCCTTCCTTGGCAGGGCCTCACCCTCATTGGCACGACCGAAGACCTTTATACCGGTGATCCCGACAAACTTGCGGTGCGTGAGGAGTCTATTGAATACCTGATCAAGCGCTGTAATGAGTTTCTAAAGACGAAACTCAGTACCGGTGATGTTTTGGCGGCGTTTGCAGGACTGCGTTGGCTGGCCCTTGAACCCGGCCGATCCCTGACCAGCCTGTCTCGCCACTTTGTCATAGCGGAGCAAAGCAGCCAGAGGGGTGTTTTGTACACGATTTACGGTGGGAAATTGACGACCTATCGTCGTTTGGCGGAAATCCTTGGCGACAAGATCTGCCGTAATTTCGGCGATCACCATGCTTCACAAACCGACCAAACCTCATCCTGGGTTACCGCAGATCAGGATCCCCTCCACGATCTGCATGACAGAAATAGCATGGATCCGCTGCAGCGTTTTGCCGAGGGGGGTATTACCTATACCCCATTCCATTCCGTATCGGCATAAATCTCACCACATCGATTCCGAATTTTTTAGAAAGAATAGATATATTCGACAGTGTATTTTTCCGCGTCATTTTTGGTGAAGTCGCTGCCCTTCCAGCCTTTGGGGGTATCAGCTTTAAAAACGACCTTGGTGAGCGCATAACTATAGGCCAGCTCACCCGTATACCGTTGCTCCTGATTGAGATAATTCAGAGTGACAAAAGGGAGGTCCTTGCCGATCAAAAGTCCAGACAGCGAAGTGGATTGTGGTTTCATCTTTTCGTCGTTGCGTTGGGACAGACCCAAAGTGCCCACGAGCGGCATAGAAAAGGTATGGAATACGGCGCTCTTTTTGCCTTCACCGTCCGTCAGGTACTCATAACTGTAAAGACCCTCTTTTTGTACCAGAGACAAAGTCATGGGGGGTAACGCTGTGGAAACTCCTTCCGCTGTGGAAGTCAGGGTTTGGGTATTGTTCTTGGTGGGTCGCAAAGAGCCATTGAAACTCGGGGAGGGTAAACGCACCCACTCCCACAGGTCGGAAACATAACTTTGTGCCGGAGCTTCCCCCGGATTTTGGTAACGGCTATCAAGGCGGACCCTGTATGGGTTTGAACCATCATCGCGGGGACCGATAGGTTCGACACCCCATGTGGTACGGGCTTTGGGTGCGTTTACAAAGCGGGCCAGTTCCTCATCAGTTGAGGTGGTCGCGGCAGAGTAATACGCCTGCAGGTACTTTTGCGTGCTGGGTTCGATATTTTTCAGAACCAGTCCATATTGAACCTGTTTGCGTGGGACGGGAGCAGCGGGTGATGCGCTGCTGAACATGGCGCTGAAATCAAGATTGAAGTTGATGCGGGGATTCTGCAAAGAGGACAACAGTTCATTCTGATTCATCAGTTTTTTCTGCAGCAGTGTTTTGCTGGAATTTTTCAAATGCTGCATGGGAGCGGACTCGCTCACATTCACCCGCGCGGCTTCGGTAGAGGGTTCGGGGGTCAGAACCGACCACTGCAGGTAAGTCAGACGCGCACGGTCGGGAGCCCCAGGATCAACCGCATTGGAGCGAAGCCCCTTGTAGGTTCCATCGTCTGCGGTCAGGGCCTTCATGAAACCCACGACATATTGGTCAAAAGCCTGGCGCAGCCCATCAGCATGGGACGTGGGCACTGGTTTTTTCAGCTCTTCCCTGAGGGAAAACTCTGACTGGCGGACCTCTTTGGTGAAGTTCATGTCGGCCTGATATTGAACCGGCTGGGGAATCTCCTGAGCGTGAACCGGCAGACCACCACTCAATAGAGTCAAGGCACCCATGGCGATGGCCAGAGGTGAATAGCCGGTGTGTTTTCGGTGACTCCAACGTCCCATAGCTTCCTAACTTCCCTATATTTTTGTGTGAATGACCCGTTTTTGCCCTTACTCAGACAAGGCGTTATAGGGAACGCACCTGCAAGGATAGGGCCAGCCTCAAACTTTAATGGAATCAACAAATTACTAAATAAATTGTAATGAAATATTAAATATACCTTAAAAGGTTTATAACATCTGTTAAAATATTATGCAATAGTTTAGTTGCGTGCATTCTGGAGGCAGAAAGGTTAGTTTATTCAGGACAACCGCGGTTATATTTTGTAATTCATTGATTTAATAGGATATTTTTCATGAGAAAGGTCACTCCCGAAATCAGCTTCCCGCAAATGGAAGTTAACCTGCTGGAACAATGGGAGAAAAACAGGGTTTTTGAGCAATCTGTTGAGAATCGTCGCGGTTCTCAGGAGTTTTCCTTTTACGATGGCCCTCCCTTTGCCAACGGACTGCCTCACTACGGGCACCTTTTAGCCAATACCATTAAAGACATCGTGCCCCGTTATTGGACGATGCGTGGTCGGCGGGTCGAACGGCGTTTTGGTTGGGATTGCCACGGGTTACCGGTGGAGTACGAGATTGAAAAACGCGAAGGCCTGAAGGGTCGTACCGACATTCTGGCGCTGGGAATCCCCCAGTTCAACGAGATGTGTCGCTCGTCCGTGCTGCACTATACCGCTGAATGGCAGAAAACCATCACACGACTGGGGCGCTGGGTATCCTGGGAAAATCAATATCGCACCATGGATCCTGACTTTATGGAGTCAGTCTGGTGGGTTTTTAAAAGCCTCTTCGATAAAGGTTTGGTCTATCGTAGCCACAAGGTGGTGCCATATTCTCCGCGCATTACCGCGGTCCTCTCCAATTTTGAAGCAAATCAGAATTATAAGGATGTGCAGGACCCTGCCATCGTCGTGAAATTCAAGCTGTCTCATGACGATGCGCATCTGTTGGCCTGGACCACGACCCCCTGGACATTGGTATCAAACCTGGGTTTGGCGGTTGGCGGCGATATTGATTACGTGCGCGTGCGGGATCATGAGACCGGTGAGGTTTATATCCTGGCGGAAAAACGCCTGGAGAGTGTTTATAAGCCAAAGGGCAAGGATAAGGCTCCCGCTTACGACGTTTTACAACAATGCAAAGGGTCGGAACTTGCGGGGCTCACCTATGAGCCCCTATATCCCCATTTCAAAAACCAACCGCATGCGTTTCGGGTTCTGGCCGGTGATTTTGTCAGCACTGAGGATGGAACCGGCATTGTGCACATGGCGCCAGCATTTGGTGAGGATGACTTCCGCCTTTGCCGTGAAGCCGGCATTGAATTGGTGGATCCTCTCGACGATGAAGGACGTTTTACGGACCAGGTGCCGGAATACCAGGGTCAGTTTGTGAAAGATGCCGACAAAAACATCATCAAAGAATTAAAGGATCGGCATAAAATCCTGCGCCACGACACCATTGTCCACAGCTACCCCATGTGTGAGCGGACCGACACACCGCTGATCTATCGGGCGATCCCGGCGTGGTACGTGTCCGTTGAAAAAATCAAAGACGAGCTGGTGGCTAACAATCAGGAAATCAACTGGGTGCCAGCTCATATCAAAAACGGGCGCATGGGCAAATGGCTGGAAAATGCCCGCGATTGGGCCATCTCCCGCAACCGCTTCTGGGGAACGCCCTTGCCTATCTGGGTCTGTGAAAAGGATGACTCGCACATCCGATGCCTTGGTTCGATTGCAGAGCTGCAGGAGGCCACAGGGGCTAAGGTTACCGACCTTCACAAACACTATGTGGATGATCTCACGATGTCCTGCGGTCAGTGCGGCAAAACGATGCGCCGCATTCCCGAGGTTTTTGATTGCTGGTTCGAATCCGGCTCCATGCCCTATGCTCAACTCCATTATCCGTTTGAAAACAAAGAGCGGTTTGAACACGTTTTTCCCGCGGATTTTATCGCCGAAGGACTGGATCAGACCCGCGGGTGGTTTTACACCCTGGCGGTGCTTTCCACCGCCCTGTTCAACAAGCCGGCATTTAAAAACGTGGTGGTGAATGGACTGATCCTGGCTGAGGATGGCAGAAAGATGTCCAAACGGTGGCGGAACTTCACGCCGCCCGAGGAATTGCTAGGACAGTTTGGTGCCGACAGCATCCGTCTCTATATGTTGAATTCCGCCGTGCTTCGTGGCGAGGATTTGAAGTTTTCCAACCAGGGCGTCAAAGACATCACGCGGGCAGCTCTGCTTCCCCTGTGGAATGCCTATAGTTTTCTGACCACCTATGCCGATGCGGATTCCTGGAAGCCCGATGCCTCCCTGGCAGCCGGAAAGGCTCCGCAAGTCACCCAGGAGCTTGATCGTTGGATTATCTCCCGTCTGAACACCACGGTGGGCCGCGTCCATGAGGAGATGGAAGCCTACAACCTATTTAACGTGGTGCCGGTGATTCTGGGTTTTGTGGAGGATTTAACCAACTGGTACATCCGCCTCAGCCGTCGGCGTTTCTGGGGTGGATCGGGTACGCTGTCTGAAGACAGTCGTCAGGCTTATGAAACCCTGTATTTTGTTCTGCTGAATTTCACCAAGATTATCGCCCCGTTTACGCCCTTTGTGGCGGATGAAATGCACCAGGGTCTGGTGGATGGCCTCAAGGGAGTACCCGCTTCGGTTCACCTGACAGATATTCCAGTGTTCCATTCCGAGCGGGTTGATGCCGCATTGGAGGAACGTATGGCGCTGGTGCGGCGCGTTGCGGAAATGGGGCGTCAGCTGCGGGCTAAACATCAGATCAAAACCCGTCAGGTGCTGCCCGGCATGCTGGTGATAGCGCGCAAGCAGTCGGAATTGGATTTTTTGCAGAAATCCCTCACACTGCTGAAAAATGAGCTGAACGTCAAAGATGTGACCTTTTCAACCGAAGAAACCCGGTATGTGAATTTGTCCCTCAAGCCGAATTTGCGTACGCTGGGTAAAAAACTAGGCAGCCAGCTCAAATCCGTGAAAGACAAGCTGGAGGCCATGAATGCCCAACCGGCCCAGGTGGCCGCGTTTCTGCAACAGGTCGAAGACCGTGGAGAGGTGGAATTTGAAGGTGTGGTTCTGTCGCTGGAAGATCTTTTGATCGACCGCGGTCCCAAGGACGATCGTTTGATAGCCACCGACCGGGGTGTCACCGTACTGCTGGATACTCATCTGACAGAAGAGCTGATCCAGGAGGGTCTGGCCCGTGAGGTCGTCAATCGGATCCAGAACATGCGTAAGGATGCAGGCTTGGATGTGACCGATCGCATTCGCCTGACGGCCATGGCCAGCCTGCGCCTGCAGACCGCCATCGAGCAGAACAAAGAATACATCTGCGATGAGACCCTGGCGGATACCCTGCAGCTGCAAACGCAGGCCCCGGAGCCCGCGGGCTTTCGCCATCACGTCTCGTTTGACATCGATGGCGAGACGTTGGTGCTTGGCCTGGTCAAAGCCTAGGATGTGGGTCTATGTAAGGGCTTGCAGCCAGCTATTGCTGGCTGTTTTGCTCCTGATGACCAGCTCCTGTTATGTAACCCGGCAGGCGTGGCATCAAAACAATCTGATCAACAGCCGGCAAAAACTGGATGAAGTGATTGCCAGTGAAGGCACGCCTTCAGAGGTGCGGCAGAAGCTGGCTTTTCTTAAACAGATTTTGGCGTTTGCCCAGGGGCAGGGGCAAAACCTCGACCATGCCTATCGTTATTACGTGGATACCCGTGGCCAGCCGGTATCCTACCTGCTGCAAGCCGCATATGCGGATCGGCTGGAGTCAAAGACCTGGTGGTTTCCCATCGTTGGTCAGGTTCCCTATCTGGGGTTTTACGCATTGGCGGATCGGGAGCGGGACGCGGCCCAGCTGGAATCCCAAGGCTTTGACATTTACCGGGGCGAAGTCGGAGCTTTTTCAAGTTTGGGGTGGTTTGAGGACCCGATTTTTTCCCCCATGATTCAGCGCTCCGATGTGGACCTTGCTCATCTTTTTTTTCACGAGCTGACTCATCGAACTTTGTGGATCCCCGGATCGGTGGAGTTTAACGAGAATATGGCTGAATTTGTGGCGGATCAACTGGTTGAGCTTTTTTTTCAATCCCTGCAACGCTCGCAGGAACTGCAGCAGTGGCTGGTGGAGCGCGATGACAAGGTGCGTTTTCATCAGTGGCTGACGCAGCTGCGGGAGGCCCTCAAAAAAAGCTACGACCAGCCAGAGCGAAGCTCCGCGGAAAAGCTGCAGGAAAAATCCCGCATATTTGCCCGCTATCTTGGGCCGGAATATCCAGTCTTTAAAAGCGAGCGGTACCAAAAAATAAATAAGATCAAATGGAATAATGCGACGGTGCTCGGCATGAGTCTTTATTCGCCCGATACCGCCAAACTCAAGCAGGCCTACCAATGTACGGGTGTTACCACCATCGGGCAATTTTTAACAAAGCTTGAGACGATGGCAGGCCGCTATGAGCAACCGGAACAGGCATTGGATGCCATGTGCGCCAGCAAATCATAGGTTATACAGGGAACAAGTTTCATGTGGATTGACGATGATGTTTTAAAACGATGTGACCAGGATCTCGCCGTTCAACAATGGGTTCCGCAGTCACTCATGGTTGTTTTGGGGAGCAGCAACCGGGCTGAGATTGAGGTCCACGAGGATTCCTGCGAACGGATGAACGTCCCGGTGCTCAAACGTTACGGGGGTGGCGGCACGGTTGTGCTTTACCCCGGTTGTCTGGTGATTTCGGTGGGAGCTTGGGTGGGGCGGTGGTTTGAAAACGCCCTGTATTTCAGACTGCTCAATCAGGCGGTGATCGACGCACTTTCCTGTCGATGGCCTCTGCTTCAGGATCTGGGGCAGCGTGGCCACAGTGACATCGTCTGGCGTGAGCAAAAAGTTGGGGGAACCTCCCTGTTTCGTAGCCGCAATTACCTGCTCTATCAGGCCTCGCTGCTGATCCACGCGGACTTTGATTTGATTGATCAGGTGTTGGCCCATCCCTCAAAAGAACCGGACTATCGACAGGGGCGTCGCCATCGTGAGTTTTTGACCGACCTGCGCACCGCTTTGCACGCTTCGGAACTTACTGCAGGGGACGTGCTGGTTCATATGGAGACTCATCTGCAGGAGACGATTCGGCAAAGGCTTGGATCGGAACTGGTGTCCAGTTTTCCGGACCAGGTTTCCCACCTCCTTAAGCGGGTGGCATCGGCTGGGGGGACCCTTTGAGGGACGTCCCTTCACCCATAGGCTGTCGGGCCAGATAGTATGCAGCCACCATGAAGCAGGTAAAAAACAGCGCTGCAAGACTCATGGCCCAGGCTTTGAAAAAAGACACGATGAACCAGTGCAGCCGGAAAGTCATGTCTCCCCACGTGATCATGTGGGATAGACGGGGGATATCCAGCACATCGTCAATCCACAGGAGCTGGCGAAACAACCAGCTCAGCGCCATGAACGTCATAATCCCGATAAGGCCAAGACCAAACACGTAGAAAAAGGAGCGCCAGTGACTGCCTGATGCCTGGGGGGAGTATTGGAGCGTGAGGCTGCGAAACATTGCACGCCAGATGCCGGAATTCTCCCACACCATCTGGATCGGGGACATCATAAGCAGCAGCAGCAATGCCAAACCCGGCAGCAGGAAAAACTGAGCCAGTCCCAAAAAGAGTAAAGCAGCTCCGCACAGCACCAGCGCGCTGCGGGAAGCGGCGATCATACCCGGAGTGCAACCCTGCCGGAGGGCGGGGCTAGGGGCTCCCCAGAGATAACTGCGGAGCGAATATAAAAAAGCGTAAAAAGCGGAAAAGACGATGAAGAGCACTCCCAGAAAGGGGGGGAGCATCTGGGTGACAAAACTGAATAATGTCTTGAAATAATATGTGAATTCAGGGCCTTGCCCAAAGGGTCCGGTTTGGAGAAGGCCGTTGAAACTCGCCAGGGTCTCCTCGCTGCGGACGATGCCGTAAAGGTAGAAGGCGATAATGGGCATTGCCATTCCAAAAAGGCTAAGATAAACCGCTGAAATCAGGTGGGATTGAATCAGTTTTGCCCCACTGGACCAAAGCGACCGGGTGCTCATCGATTGCAGGGAAACCTGAAAAGCGTCCTGGGTTGTGCCATTTGTCAGCATGTCGCACCCTATGTAACTCGCGAAAACAGGAAGATCATGAACCAAGAGTCTCTCACCATAACTGAGATCTATTCCAGTATCCAAGGAGAATCATCCTACGCTGGCCTTCCCTGTACATTTATTCGTCTGACGGGATGCCCACTCCGCTGCAGCTGGTGCGATACGGTCTATGGTTTCAAGGGTGGGCAGGTTCGGACGTTTCCTGAGATCATGGCGGAAGTGAAAACTCTGGGTCTTCCTCTTGTGGAGTTGACAGGGGGGGAACCTCTGGCGCAACCGCAGGTGTGTCACCTCATGCAACAACTCATCGGCGACGGTTATACCGTTTTACTGGAAACATCCGGCTCGGAGCCCATCAAGGATGTGCCCCGTGGCGTGCATGTCATCATGGACATCAAGTGTCCGGGCAGCGGCATGGAAGAACGCAACCTATGGGACAATCTGGAGTGGCTGAAGCCCAGTGATGAAATCAAGTTTGTGATTCGTCATCGCGACGATTATGAGTGGGCGTTGTCGAAGATCGAACAGTTTCGTCTAACTGAACGGAGTCGTCTGTTGATGTCCTGTGCCTTTGGTCTCCTGGAACCACGGCAACTCGCGGAGTGGATGGTGGCGGATAAACTCAAAGCGCGTTTGAACCTGCAGCAGCATAAATATATTTGGAGTCCCCGTGCCCGTGGTGTCTGATCAGTATCAAAATATGAATTACCTTGAACGCCTGCTGAAACATGAGGGCGAAGATGCCACCTATCACTGTGCCGTCAAGCCTTTGGTGATGGACCGCGGTCAGGGCTCGCTGGTGTGGGACGTGGCGGGCGATGAATACATTGATCTGTGCGCTGGTTTTGGTGTGATGGCTTTTGGTCATGGTTCCACCGTGAGCCAACGGGTTCTCGCGAGTCTCATGCCAGATACCCGTGGCTCCGTACCCTTGATGCATGGGATGGGTGACGTCTATCCCACCCGTGACAAAGTGGAACTGCTGGAGACCCTCCAGGCCATGCTGCCCCCGCACCTGACCAAGGGAGTTTTAGCCTTAACGGGAGCGCAGGCGGTTGAAATCGCCCTGAAGACAGCGCTGTTGACCACCGGTCAATCCGGAGTGATCGCGTTTGAGCATGCCTACCATGGACTGGATCTGGGTGTGTTGCCCCTCACCAGCCGCGAGGATTTTAAGGCTCCTTTTCGATCCTGGATTGCCGAAAAAAATGTGATCCGTCTGCCCTATGGATGCTCTGCCGCCCAATTGCAGCAAGCGATTGAAGCGTTGCAGCAACGGGGTGTTGGTTTTGCCGCTATCATCGTGGAGCCGATCCAAGGGCGGGCCGGTATTGTGGAACCTCCGGCAGGCTGGCTGGCCTTGCTGCGGGAAGTGACCCGAAAACAAAACGCCCTGCTGCTTTTTGACGAAATATTCACCGGCCTTGGGCGCATAGGCTCCCTGTCATCCACAGCAGAAGTGTCCGCGGATTTGATCTGCCTGGGCAAAGCGTTGGGTGGTGGTATGCCGCTGTCGGCCTGCTTTGGCAGTGCAGAAGCTATGAAGGGATGGCCGGTCAATGAGGGTGAAGCGATTCACACCGGAACATTTTTTGGCCACCCGCTTTCCTGCCGCATGGCAACTGCGACCCTTAATGAGCTGCGGGCGGGTGGCTGGGTGGAGAAGGTTCACCAGCGTTCGCAGGAGATTTTGACCTACCTGCGGTCAACCATCGGTCAGCATCCGATGGTGAAAGACATCCGTGGACGTGGATACTTTATCGGTGTGGAGTTTCATGGCGAGCCGGGCATTGGCGCCAAAGTCATGGATCATCTGCGGTATC
>JAKQGS010000218.1 GCA_029556045.1 Pseudomonadota bacterium
GTTTGGCGGTATCATAGGAGCCACCATCACTGGAGTGATCCTTGCCCCCCGGCTCAAACTCCACCCCCTCATGGGCCCAGCGCATCGGCCAATCGGTGCGCCAGTTGAGTTTGAGGTTTTTCGTGGTGCGAATATCCGTCACCGCTTCGTGCCCGCAGTTTTGACAGTGGTAGGCATATTGCCACTCGCCCGGATAACGCTCGTATTCCATCTCGTCACGATCACACTTTTCGCAATAAATGGCGGTGGGCAGCCAGCTATCCTCCAGCGGGGACGAACGGTATTTATTGAGAATCGCTTTGATGGCCTCTTTTTTTTCCAGCGCCCGGCGAATGCCTTCCGCATAAAGACCGGCAGAATAACGCTCGTGCTGATAGAGAAATTCCGGCTGGATTCCCACCTGCGCCAGCTCCCGCTCAAACACCTTGATATTATGAGCCGCGTAGCTGGCGTCTTCGCCGTAGGCGTCCGGCACCCGGCTGATGGGCTTGCGCAGATGCGTTTTCAACATGTCCTGGTTCGGCAGGTTCTTTGGCACTTTGCGAAAGGTATCAAAATCATCCCAGCTATAGATAAACCGCACTTTTTTACCGAGGGACTCCAGGGCCTTGCGCACAAACTCAACCGTGATGACCTCACGGAAGTTACCGATGTGCACTGTGCCACTCGGGGTGATGCCGCTGGCGACCGTATATTTGTCTTTGTCACCCCAGGTTTGAATGATTTTAGCAGCGGCCACATCGGCCCAATGGGGGGAAAATGGTTTCATAAAAAAAAGTCCTCGACTCCGGGTAAGGTCAAACTTTGAAAAAAGCCGTAAAACAATATACTTACCATAGGGGGCAAGGATTAGAAACGCAGTTTTGACCTGCGGCCACTTTCCACAAGACCAAAACATCTAATATTTCTAGCGTGTTACTACCAAATAATAACCAAGGGGCTAAACACGCCCGCGGTAGGACCGTGGGCCCACCGAGGATTGCTTAAAGTTGGACCTACGGACTTGAACCATCATTCCCAGAGTACGGCTGCGGTCCATTTCATCGGCGTTCCAAAAACTTCTGAGGTGCCACCGAGGACGTAGCGGCCCATGTAGTCATAAGTGAAGGCATAGGAAGCCGAAGCAACGCCGCCTATTTGAATTGTCTTTGATCCGGTACCATTCAAAGTCGTATCGGCGGATCCATCTTCCAGGATCCGGGCCACAAACATACTGTGATACTGGCCGCCGTTATCCGTATACCCGCTCCACAATGGAGCTATATTTCATGTCGATATGGGTGGGAAACACCTCGTAACCATCCGCCAAACCTAGGTCCAAAGTGACGATGCCGTTTGTGCCAAATCCAACGGCATAGGCTCCCGATCCGGACGCCATGGCCAAAACACCCAAATTTTTGCCGGTGCGAACACCGACCACCAGGTAGTTATTCCATGTCATATACAGGCTGATGGCGCGATCGTTGCTGGCCCCAAGGTCAACCACTTTTTTGCCGTTGTTGCCAAATGCGGTTTCCAGCCCTGATCCGTCTGCCTTGATTTTCACGATCATGGCATCATAGACACCGGCGCTGATCCATTCATCCCCCGCCACATAAATGTTTTTGCTGCTATCCATAATCGCTGCATTGGGTTTGGCGGCAGTCCCGATGGTAACATCGGCAATCCCGCTGGTATATTGGGTGGGATCAAGGATGCCAGAAGCGGACACAGCCATTGCCACCAGATGATAGCTGCCGCCGATATAAGACCCAAAAAGATGAACCGATCCATCGTCATGAAAGGATGCATCCACAAAGCGAGCGGTGCTAACACCTGCATCGTCCATAAAGTATCCGGACGCTCCATATGTGGTGTCAACCGCGCCGGCGGACGTCAGACGCACGACCCCTAACTTGTATACAAACGAATCGTCCCAGCATTCAAATGCCACCAGATATTTCCCACTGGAAAGTGGCTTCACCTTCGAGGCCACAGCGTTGGTGCATGGAGCAGCAGGAATCAGCGCCAGAGTGCCCCCTGTCGCAAAAGTATTATCAAGGGTTCCGGTCCAATCATAACGCCGCACCACGATTTCACTGTCCCCATTATTGATATGAGTCCCGACCGCCAGCAGGTTGGAATTGTCATCGAAAGCCATGTCCATAATCTTATGATTATCGTTACCGTTCGCTGAAACGATGGTACCGCTGACGCCAAAATCCTCGTAAAACGAACCCGGTGTTGCCCCAGTCCCGGACAATGGGATGGATATTGTCTGTTGACTGACTCCGTTATGGTAGGAATAGATGAACGTCTCCTGTTTGAGCCCCGGTGACGATGGGGCAAATTTTATGTTTACTTTACAAGATGATCCTGCTGCAAGCGTTGCACCACAGGACTGGCTTGCATCGTAATAATAACCAGGAAATGTGCCCGTGGACACATAGTCAAAGACGTTTAAATCATTGCCCTGCACGCCAGTTGCTGGCAAATCCCCGGAATTGGTAAAAGTTATGGTACCTGAGTATGAGACATAACTTGTTGGCGCTTTGCTGAAAGCCAAATTGTTGTAATCAGCAGAAACTGCAGCTGGATTTAAAAAATTAAAGACACTGGTAAGTGCCGCGGATTCGTCACCCTTGGTCACGGTCACGTCAACCGCGGACTTGCTCGCCGCAGGAGTGACGCAAGTGATTGAAGTCTCAGACACCAGGGTGACCTGCAGGCATGCCTTGCCACCAATGTCCACCTTGGTCTCGTCAGAGAACGAGGCTCCGATGATCGTTATCTCCGTTCCCCCACTGGTGGGACCATATGTCGGTGACACAGATGTAATCGCAAGAACCTCAGGCTCCTCATCAACCGTTTCCGGGTCTTCATTCGTAGCATGGCTCGGTGAGGGCTGTGGTGAGGAAATGGTGGATTCCGTTGCGGGTGCCGGAGCTGGGCAGCCCTCAGCTTCATCCCCGATCAGAGCCGCGCCGCTTTCGCTGGTAGCGCAGTCTTCTTTTTTCTTTTCACATCCTATGACCAGAGAAATCCCAATAACCAGCATCCAAGGATATCGCATCGCGTCCCTCCCAAATCGCATTCAATGTATGATTTAGTCCCTTTCGGGCAACGCTGTGCCAACTTTATTTTTAATTTTTTCCACTAATATTTCATCGCCTTAGGGCCCATATTCCCCGGGCACCATTCCACACAACATCACGTAACCCAATAGGAACGGTAGGCTCCCAGCTGAAATAATGCCAGGACTGGCTGAGCGATGAAGGGCACATCTCTTGCACCCTTACCACTTAAGTGCGAAAGCGCGGGAGGCGGGTTTCAATAAATTGCGTACTTATGCGCATCCGCAGACACGCGTGAATGACTCCTGGACAGATTGTGTCAACCGAAATGACAGTTAAGGAAAGGGACCCCATGCTACAGATCTTAACAGTTGCAGCAGCTCTCATTGCCCTCGGCGCGTGTGGTTCGAAGAAGGGCGGGAAAAACTTATCGTATACCGATAGTGCCGCCAGCAGCATGAACGGTGTGATGAAAAACGCCTATGAAACGGTTTTCAATAATCAAAATGACGAAAAGAGTCAGATGTCCCAGCGTCTTGGTTCGGACGCCTACAATAAGATCTATGGCAATGAATCGGAGAATTGGCCCAGTTTTCCCCGACGGACGATGCAGATCACCAATGGGGAGGAGATCAGTGTCGCGATCACCGCCGGATTTGAAAAAGATTTTCTTGGCGCCGACCTGGGGACAACGTTTGGTGTTTCCGTCAGCGGCAGCGTTGCCTCCTCATTGATATTGATTGCCGAGGACTCTGGGGAGGAAGGATTAATTCGACAAGTCAAGACACCGGATGGGGGTACAGATTACGTGGTCAATAACGAGGACCGTGACTATGTGGCCATGTGCACCTACGATGTCAACGTCAACTTCTCTTTTGACCAGAACGTTAGCGCCAAGGTTGTGGGCAACGGCATCACCATCAAGCGCTCCAACAACCTCGCTGGCAAAGTCGGCGGAAACAGTGTATTTATCCGTCCGGATCCCGGCATGAGCCTGTCGTCCGTGGACACCCGCGGACTGCTCTACCTCTGCAATTACTTCATCAATAACGCTTCCAGCTACAACGGCACCTCCCTGAAGGAACAAATACAAGGGGAGGCCCGTGAACTAGTGAAGTTCTTGGTCTCGCAGGCTTTTTACCCCCCGCAATCCTGTGTCCTCGACACCGTCGTGGCGGTTGATCAGGATCACCCTGATTGCACTGGCTATAAATCCAGTCGCCTCGTCAATGCGACTTCGAACACATCACAAAACACCGTCGCCCGTTGCCAGGGAACACCCGACCGTTCTGCCGCCCTTGGCTATTGCGTCCTCAGAGCCAAAAACGAGGGAAGTCTGTGCCCTCTCTATACGGATAATGATGGCAATTTATCCGCGGAAAATCGCGGGAACGACCTGAAGCTCGCCACCAACGGGGCTTTCCAATACCCTTGCGATGAAAGGAAAGGGCTGATCTGCAAAAAGAAAAGTGGAATCTTAACAAAAGCTCTCGGCGATTGGGTCACCCAGTACCTAGGAGGCGGCCTCCAGGGAAGCTGTCAGCCGGATACGAAATTCACAGCTGACTCCAACCGCAATAGTACCCCGGACCTGGAGAGTTATTTCCGCGAGTCCCCTCTTCTGGATAAGGAAAACGTGGACCGCGTCATTCTTCATGTTGATGATCAAGTCATTACCAAAATGTCAAACAGCAGCTTCAAGCCATGGGAAAAAACCGCTTTTATGGCCTCTTATTTAAAATCCCGCGGCGTCAATGTCGATTTGATCTATTCTCCATATTTTGAGAGAGACGGCCAGGAACGCTTCTGGCTAAAAGTTATAGGCGGCAGCCACGAAAGAATCATTGATTTTTTCAGCACCACCGATTTCACCCCCTCGCCAACACCGTCGGAGTACGTGGATTCTTTCAGCGTCGTTTATCAGGATATTGGCAGTTTTTTACAGTTCCATCATCCCTATCGTTTTGCCTGGTGGGGCAACGATGCCTGGCTTGACCTGGAACAAGAACTGGCCCCCTGAAAGATGCTATACCGGGCAATGTCGGCTGAAATGAAAATTGTGCGGAACAAAACATTACAAACCGATTGGGAAATGACCATGAAAAAATCCATAAACATCGCATTAACCATCTTCGTGGCCACACTGTGTTTAAGCCCACTGGCTCGTACGGAAAGCCTGGGTGAGGAACTCAGGGAAGAGGAACTGCAAATACGCTATGACAGTTTTATCGACCTCGGCATGACCAATGCGGTGGATGGGGAAAGCGCCTGGGGAGTCATCGGTTTTACTGCGATCAAGATGGAATTCGATGGTCAGTTATTTCTCCTGCGGAACGGCGAACTTGAGGCCGGTTATATCTGCGAACGCCTGGCGCTGGCAAGACCGGAACTTGGGTTGCGGAGCGATCAGCAGGGGGCCTATGGCACACGCCAGGCCAAGCTCACCGACACCCTGACAAGCTACTTCAATCTCACCAAACCCACCGTGGCGATCGACAGCGACGGAGGGGCATGGTCTTTTTGGATGATTGACCTCCCGGCTGCGGAGACTCTGGAAAACGTGCACTGCCTGACTAGCAGATAGTTCTTGCACCATCAAGCCATCGTCATAAAGGACAGTTGGTCCTGCAGCCTGTATTCCTAGTCAGGAATTTTTTGGACGGACTGTCCTTCATCTCTATGCAAAATTCCCCTGGTCTGCAACGGCAAACTCACGCGAAATGAGGCACCACCCGTCGGGAGATTTTGCGCCACAATGGTACCGCCATGCTCTGTCACAATGCTGTGACAAAGTGAAAGCCCCAAGCCTGTTCCCCGATTGCCAGACTTGGTGGTGAAAAAGGGATCGAATATCTTTGGGGCAATCGTGGCATCGATCCCCGGCCCGTTATCCTGAATCTCAATCTCAACATTGTTCCCGCAGGGACGAACCAGCAGAATGATGACACCCCCCTGGCTTCCATGGGCTTCTGTGATGGCATCACGGGAATTGGTGAGCAGGTTCATCACCACCTGCTCTAACTGAAAAGCATCCCCTTTGACCATCAGGGCTTCCGGACAAATATCCCAAACCACTTCAATATTGCGTTTTTTCAGTTGGCTGGTCATAAACTCCGCGGCATTACGCACCACCGTCTGCACAATCACCGGTGTAAAATGGCGTCCCTCGGTGCGACCAAATCGCAGGAAGTGCTGTACGATCTTCTGCATGCGGGCCCCACCCTCCAGGATGCGATCGATGTGTTCTACACAGTGTTCCGTTCCCGGCAGCTTCATACGCACAACGTCCTCCCGCAGCAGCTCCGCTGATCCGGTCACAATTAACAGCGGGTTGTTCAGCTCGTGGGAAACCCCCGCTAGCATTTCACCCATGGCCGCCATCTTGGCCGAAACTCCCAACTGCCGCTCCTGCTCCACGATTCTGGCGCTCGCATGCTCCAGATTTTCCGCCAGTAGATTGATCCCCACCGCCAGGCTGTCAAATACCGTGTCATGGCCGGATTCCACCCGTGCCCGATAATTGAACCGGGCCAGCTCCGTCATGGTTTTCACCATGCCATCGACACGGCGCTGGGCGTGACCTTTCCAATCCAGCAGGCTCTGCCGGCTACGCAAGGCCTCCCGACTATAGAGAATCATCAGGTATGTGTATCCAAGCATGGTGGAGAAAAACAGCGCGCGCGTCAGGAGCGCGATCTGCTCCGGCGATTGCGGGGGAATTGGGCTCGCACTCCCCCAATGAAAAATTTCCAGTATCGTGAGGTAAAATCCGACCCCCAACCCCCAAAGCAAGGCCGGAAAAAGTCCCTGAAAAAGATAGGCGTAGGTCACCACAAAACCAAACATCAGCACCATGGGGCTGGTGAGTCCGCGGGTTATCCAGACCCCCGTGGCTGCCGTCAGAAAGCAAAACGTGACGAACGCCGCCTTGTACGTCTGTAATTTGATCCGGCTACCCAATAGTTCCAAGGCTCCGGTAAAAACACCGAAGAATCCAAAGCACATGGCCACGTAGGGAAACCCTAGCTTCCACAGAAACGGAAACTGCAAAACCGCCATCACAATTTGCGGCACATTCAACCGCCGCATAAAGGCGCGATCAAGCTCCACCTCATTGACCGACGCCAGCGACCAGAAGCCCGCCACGGCAGGGGGGTGGACTTCCGGAACCCCCATCAAGGCGGAATCATCGGAAACCTGCAGAGGTTTATCCTCCCGCAATCGCTGCTCGGCCCACTTCATCGCAGCGTCATCATCCACGAAAACCTTGAATGCATAGTTGGGGCGAAAAATGCTGAAGACAAAACGTAGGACGGTGCGTCCAACTCCGGGATCGACAACAATTGCCACCCCCAAAAGGTTCGATGGATCGGGAAAATCGTGCCCCTTTCGCACGGAGTTTGTACCAAACAGATCAATGCCCCGAGCATCCACAACCACAATGTATCTCTGGTGGCCCGTATCCTTTAAGATGGCGTTCATCGAGGTAACTACGTCATCGTTTGTATACAGTCCGGGGGATGTAAACCGCACGAAATATGGCCCACTATCCGTCTTGTCCACGATGAGGGACGCCCATTGTCCAATCCGACGTGCCATTTGCGTTTCCTCAGGTGTTGATCAAGCCTCTCATGATCGCACGACCTGCGGTGCCGGGCAATGCGTGGACTTCCGCAAAAATGAGTTTATATAGTTTTTAATTGAAGCCAAGAGCCTGACTTCCCTGGCAAATTAAACACGCCTAAACTTTATTCAAAATTTACCGATAACTTGACGTTACCGGTGCCACTCTTTGTACAGAGGAAGACATGCGCATTTTATCTTTCATTGCCATAAATCTGTCCCTGTTGGCGTTCTGCGGGTGCAACCAGGGCTCCGATTTCACCGGTAACAACGCCAAAAAGACGCCCCCAGCACAGACAAAGAGCCCCCAGGTGTCAGACCCACAGGACAGCAACGGTTCACCGGCTGATGGTGATCAATTTTCAGGAGGAGATCAGTGCACCGAAAGCGGTGTGACCAAGGTGCGGCTTCTGACCGAAAGCATTCCCAATCAGGCCCCCCAGCAGTGGATTGAATATGATGTGCGCCTCGAAGACTGCGACGGCAACCTGATCCCGGTTGTGAACCGTCCAATCCTCTTTGACTTGGATGCCTCCATTTCTCCCAATGTGGTCAATATCAGTTACAGCATCAGCAATATCGCCGGGGAAACCCCGTTTTCCACCGACGGGGAACTCCTTTACCAGCCCAACAAAGACCTTTTTGGCAAAACCGGCTCCAACTATGCCCACTGGATGACGGAGCCCGTCACCATCAATTCCCAGCACACCGCCCTGCATTTAACCATTAAGATGAGCAATCTGCTCATCACCTCCCTCAACGATTCTGGCATCTTTGAGTTCAGTGTCCCCAGCTACCTGCGTTTTGGGGATGCGGCACCTGTGCAACAGGATGTCAAAATAAAAAACTAAATCAAGAATGCCGCTGACGTGCCCGCGCGGTATTGAGTTCCACCGGCACCTGCGTGCAAATGGACTCTCCCCCTTCCTCAAGGCAAATGGTCACAGCATCCACCTTCAATGTCCCCTGATATTTAACAGCAACATAGGTTGTCCGCTCCTGCCCCGCATCCAGTGTCAAACCGGCTTTGGCTGCAACCGATGCATCGGTCAAAGACTCCGGTGCCGACGAGATATTCGGTTGTCCATCATTGACGGACTTCAGCAGTGCCGAGGCCCCCGCCAGCACCACCATGGCGATGCCAGAGCCATCCCCTGCTGATCCACCGGAGGCCGATGACGCAAAAATCACCCCCTGGGGCGCCAGCCGGGCGATGGTTTGGGAGGATTCTCCCTGCTGCTGCCGATAGTCTGTCAATAGCTTATTCATTTCGTTGGAAGATACCATGACGGCCGGATGTTCAGAGGGGGACGACAGGGAGATCCGACTCACATTGACTGTGGCTGTCTGACCTCCGGCATTCTGCAACTTACAGCCAATCAATGCAAACTTGGGGCTCAGCACATCCAGGGATTCGGTGCAACGAAACCGGATATCCGCCTGCTTGGTGATCCGAACCCCCTGCGTGGTGGTGCAGGCGATCACGCCGCCGAGAAAAAACATCGAAGCCATAAGCGCACCAAATTTCATAGAACCCCCTCGTCACTGTCAGATTTGGTCCATCATAACAATTCCGAAGGGGCTTTTCCATTTGA
This sequence comes from Pseudomonadota bacterium, assembly GCA_029556045.1. The sequence goes on from JAKQGS010000218.1 coordinate 9,272, forward strand.
CGTCAAATAATTCCTAGACCTCGTGGAGACTATCTCCCACAGTTGAAACGGAATTTCTCCC
>JAKQGS010000249.1 GCA_029556045.1 Pseudomonadota bacterium
GCATACCGGTATCCGCCCACTGCTTCCTCACCTTTTTCTGCTACCAAAGCCGCAAATTGTTCAGGTGTCAGGGAGGCAAAACGCAAACGATTAAAAGGGTCTCTGTAGAGGTAACTTTCGATCTCAATTTCGTCCCGATTCATCACCCCATCAAGCAGAGCCACATATTCCCGCAAGTTGGTCTTACGTTGAAATTGCTCTTGCAAAGTAGCCAGAGCCTGGGGAGACTTGGCCACCACCATAACGCCGCTGGTATCCTTGTCGAGACGATGGACAATTCCCGGCCGCACGGAATCGCCAATATTGGACACCGCAGCGGATGTTTGGAGATGGTGGAGAACGCCTTCAACCAGAGTGGGCTCACGAGTGCCCGCCCCAGGATGCACCGTCAGACCCGCCGGTTTGTTGATGACCAACACGGTTTCATCTTCATGGAGTACTTCAAAAGCAACGGGGACTGGTTTCAGCTGGGAAGCGGCCGCGGTGGCGAGAGGCTCGTTAATATTGACCGAAACTGCATCCCTTTCCCTGACGATATGGCGGGGGGGAATCTCCTGGCCGTTACATAGGACCTGGCCGGCATTGATCAGCAACTTGATGCGGGTTCGGCTGACGCCCTCGAGGGTACTGGCCAAAAACGCGTCAATCCGTTCTCCCGCAAGCTCCGGGGGGACGGTAAACGTCAGGGAGTGTCTTTTTTCTGTTCCTTCATCCAAGTGGTCAATTTCTCCGTAAATGCTTCCACCAAGGGATGGGGGTTTTCGATTCCCAGGTATTTCAAATATCCCTTCAGAAAGCCTCTTACATATACCAAAGCCGGCAGTGTGGCATATAAGTTTTCTTCTAAACCTTTGACATAAGTCGGAGAAATTTTTGTATAGTTCTGGACCTCCTCGCGGGTTACCCCCAGGAATTCCCGGATCCGCAGATACAAGTTTCCATCACCGGGATCCCCTTGCGCCAGCATGTCTTTGACGCGTTCCCGTATTTCCGCCCGGGTAGCATTGACAGCCGTCTTACGAACGGGGGTATATTCGTTCAGCTGTTTATGAGTGCCTGTGGACTCCATAGTATCGGCGGATGAGTGATAGTGGGATTCCACATTTGGAGAGACCAGCATGTCGCCACGAGGTAATACACGAGGGCTCATGACCCCTTCGACCAGACTGGCGGTTTCATCAGCCAACGAGCTAACTGGGGAAGCCACCACGGTCTGATCGATAAAATCCCGCCCCTGTGCCTGAAAGGCCACTCGCAGGCGTGAGTCGTAGTCCTTGCGGCTGACACCATCATCCAGCACCCGAAAGGCTTCTTCAAGTATCTCAAGAGCCTTTTGGGTGTCGGTATCACCCATAAGTGAATAGAGGGCTTGATTGCTTGCAGAATAAGTGTTTTTGAGCCGAATATAGGCCTCGCGGATTTTCAGGCGTGAAGCACCGGCTTCCACCTCAAGAATGTCATAATAATTGACCATATCTTCAAGCCTTCTGCTTTCCATTTCAACTCCCCTCGTCACGGAGGCAGGACTAACGGGCTTTAGCGTAACTTTCATGGTTTAGTCCCTTCTCGCTGAGTAAATCTAAAGTCTTGCTGACCATAAATGAAATTCGTTTGGACACCTGACTATGAGGAAATTCCAATACTGGCAGGCGGTGGATTTTGGTGGATTTCCAAACCGTTTCATCATAATTCAAATAGCCGATGTCGTGGGTGTTAAAACCAAAATAACGGCGACAAATGTGCTCCATGGATAAGCCGATATCCCGATCAGCCTGCTCCCGGGCTTGGTTGATTACCACCCCTATCTTGCGACAATGCATGGCCAATCGCATGTCCCGGATGAATTCCGGATAGACTCCCTCCAGCTTTGTCAATAATGTCAAATATCCGCTGGCCGCTCCGCTCTGACCATTGTCGCCAATTGAGCGTTTGATCTCCCGTGCTGTATCGGGCTTCTGGTTATTACGACCAATATTTTCCACCATTTTCCACAAGACCATTTTCAGGAACACATAGGCATTTTCAATAGAGGCTGGCTCGGGTAGAACCGTCACAATACCCAAATGGGCACCCAGGAAGAAATCGATGGTATGGGAATGGGTCCCGGCCCCCAAATCAATGACCACAAAATCAAAGTTATAATTGGACTTGGCCCCCAGAATCTCCTGCCATAGTGGAATCAGCAGATCAGAATGCCCCCGCTCCAGACGGTCCGACCATCCCTGATTATTACCCCCGGCAATAAAGGTCAGTCCTTGGATGGGGGTTGCCTGCAGAACGTCAGCAAAGCTAGCCTGCCGGTTCAAAAGAAAATCCACCAGTGATTTTTTCGGCATACTGAGGCCGAAATGAGAGTGCAGATTGGAACATCCCAGATCCAGGTCCACCGCCAGTGTTCGATATCCCCGCAAAGCAAGCCCCGCCGCCAGATTGGAGCTCAGCATGGTTTTCCCAACTCCTCCCTTGCCGCCACCAACCGCTATGATTTTGGGACATGAGGCTTCCTGAGAAGCGGGGATTTTGATGGGTAAGGCCAAGCGCCAGCCCTCTAAGCGGGCGCGCTCCGACTCACTGATACCAGCGTGAAAAATCGGCGTGGAAAAATAACGCCGCATCACTTCTTTGGTTTCTATCATCGGACCCCCAATAAAAATTGGCCACGGCGTGCGTGGATGCGTCTTGGGCGCGCTTAGCCATCCAATTTATGAGACAGCCTCTGGTCGTAACTTCATGAGTTTTTGGATTCTTCCCTAGATTCTATATCATTACCCCGATTTCGCCAAGATGGCGCATATTCTGCCCGCGGATTTTATAACAACCGCAAAAACATCCAATTAGACAATTTAAATCAATGGCTTAAGACGACCTATAACCCAAAATGAAAGAGTGGATAAACGCCAGACCAAACATCAGGGGGTAAATGGCAAGACGAGCCAAAAACCAATGACGATCCCTGAAGCGAATGGCAGCATACCCCATCAAGACGGCGTGTACCATCAGAAGACCTGCTGCGTGGCCCGACATCGAGGCTAACCGTTCCAGCATGAGCGGATCCTCGAAGGCACCGGCAAAGGTCGGCATTAATTGTTTCATGCGTGGTACCATTTTTACCAAAAGGGGGATGTCGAAGAACTGAAACCACCCTAGGACCAGGCTGAAAATCATTCCCATCAAAGCCGGCTGAAACTTGAAGAGACGAGAATCATTGAGGCGCAAGGCCAATCCGCCAAGTCCTACCAATAGTGCACCCTCCAGGAGCAGCAGTCGATCCAACTGCCCACTATCCAGCCAGTCCCAAATCATGAATGCCAAATAGGTGACGAGTGCTGCCCAAATGCCCCTTTTTTGTCCATAGCGCAATGTAATCAAGAAGTAGGCAAAAAGTGGCAGGATACTCCCAACCATGGCAAAACCGTTCATAATGGATTTAGTCCTAACAAGTATTTTCAGTGGACGGCCAGATGAGTGTTCTTTCTACTTATACCACCTTTTAAAAAATGGACCAGGTACATCATATGACTACAGACAAGAATGTGACGGGTAAGGCACAACACCAACACTACGATCTCATTGTGATTGGTAGTGGTCCGGCTGGGATCAATGGTGCCTTGCAGGCCGCAAAACTGAATAAAAAGGTGGCTATCGTCGAGCAGTCCCCCGATCGCCTGGGAGGAGCCTGGATCCATACTGGAACGATTCCCTCCAAAACCATGCGGGAGGCGCTGGCAGCGATTCAAAGCATCAATTACCACGCCGGACACCAGTGGGTAGAAAGGATCGTTCACAACCTGTCATCCGCCCAACTGCGTGATCGGGCACGCCAGGTTTGCATGGCTGAGGAAGATCTGATCCGCAACCATATTGAAAGCAATCACATCGAAGTCATTCGCGGATTTGGCCGTATAGAGTCCGCCAATACGGTACGGGTTATCCCTAAAAATCAACAATCATTTTTGATGACAACCGATTACATCCTCGTAGCCACCGGCAGTCGGCCTCGACGTCCCTCTCACATACCCTTTGACGGTTGGCGTGTGATTGATTCCGATGAAATCCTCACCATGGACGCATTACCTCGTTCCATTCTGGTATTTGGAGCTGGTGTCATTGGATGCGAATATGCCTGTATTTTTGGGGCCATTGGCGCTGAAACCACCATCGTCGACGCGCGACCGCGCATCATGCAGACGCTGGATCATGAGATTTCGGAAGAGCTCAAGCGTTCCATGGAGGGTATGGGCATCCGCTTCAAACTGAATACCCGCATGAGTTCACTTAAAATTGATGGGCCTCAGGTCACCACCCATTTTGATGATGGTAACAACATGACCACCGATGTCTTTTTCTTTGCGGCAGGTCGGGATTCTTGCACCTCCAATATCGGCCTCGAAAGGGTCGGCATCAAGATGAACGAACGGAGCGCCATCCTGGTGAATGAGTTTTTTCAAACCGCGGTTGGCAACATCTATGCAGCAGGTGACGCCATCGGACCACCAGCTCTGGCAGCAACGTCATCCGAACAGGGTCGTGTGGCAATTTGCCATGCGTTTGGTTCTTGGACCAAAGGGTTTCCCAAGGTATACCCCCTGGGGGTTTACACGATTCCGGAAGTCTCTTCCGTCGGACAGACGGAGGAGGAGTTGAAAGAGTCCAATACACCATTTGTGGTTGGTCGGGCCAGCTACAGCGAAATCGCCCGCGGTTATATCAGGGGCGACCACCATGGCCTGCTTAAACTCCTGGCGTGCCCTAAAACCCTGCAAATTCTTGGCGTCCACATTGTGGGAGCAGATGCAGCCAACTTGGTCCATATCGGTCAATGCTGTATGCTGGCCGGCATGCCGTTGGATGAGATGGTCAGTTCAGTCATCTTTAATTATCCAACCTTGGCTGAAGCCTATCGTATCGCGGCATTCAACGCCTTGAATCAGGTCTATCCCGATGGAAATTTCGAAAACAAACACTGCGTTCTGACCACTGGCGAATGAATCAATTATTTTTTCATATATTGAAAATTCCCCAGCTTTTCAACAAACTGAGGCACCTCACCATCCATATCGTCAAACCTTAATTTGAGCGGATTCAACCAGGATTCGTTTTCGGAACCGGAATAGGTGGCCAGATAGATTTTATAGAGCCAAAGAGATCGCTCCGCTCCAATGCGAAAAAGTTTTTCATTCAATGCCTCATGCTGAACATACAAATCTGGGAAAAACCCGACACCCACACCATCTTGAACCGCTTGAATACAGGCCTGTAGGATGTCGCTCTCAAAGGCAACAGGGTTTTGCAGGGTATTGCGCACGATGTACTGATCTATCTCTTCGCGCATGGCGACACCGCGGCAGGGCAACACCAATCCCAGTTCAATCTTTTTTAAAAGATCGTGGATTTCCAAATGTGAAACGCTGGAGGTCATGGACGCCAAATCCGGACTCCCATATAGATAAACGGGTGAAATTATCTCCCGAATGATGTGTGCACCTTCCCGATCGGGATAGTGATTGGTTATCACCGCATCCACTTCGCGCTTTTGCATCCATTCCATAACTTCCGCATGAGATCCAGAAATCATGCGGATCCGGGCCGCACTTCTTTTATTGGAGAGAATCAAACGGGATACCAGGTCGGTTGAAAGCCGACGAGCCACCTCGTTGGCGATGGCAATCGTGACGGTGCTTTGATAAAAATTTCTCCCCTTTTTCAAGTAGGATTTCAACTCTTCTGCCGAGTCAAACATCTTCTGACAGTACCCAAAGACACATAAGCCTTCTTCGGTCAAACTGATCACCCGCCCCTCCCGGCGAAACAGTTTGATGTCCAGCATATTCTCCAAAGTATGCAACTGCGCACTGAGCGATGGCTGCGCTATCCGCAAAAACCGTGCTGCCTTAGTCACACCGCCATATTTAGCTGTAACATAGAAGTAATACAAGTGATTGAAGTTAAACATCACCACGGTCCTGTTCAAGTGGTCCACCTGGTTGCGGCGACGGATGCCGTAACAACCCGGAGCAAATTATGCAAACGATATTTAGCTACAAATTAGCTACAATTTATAGCGATGGCTGACTTTGGCGATAACTATGGGTGTTATCCCATACAACCAACCGCTAGATGCCAGCGCTATTGGGGTGAATCACCCAGTGCAAGTTCAGCCCAACGTTCCAGCCTCTCATCCGATGAATTATGAATCCGCGGCTTGAAGACGGCGTTAAACAAGATTCATCATCAGAATCTGATCAACCGCCTGCTACGGAACCATAAACATAGATTTCATATTGTCGGATCATCTGCTCCCTTTCCTGCAGAACACCTAGAAGAATGGTTTCACGGGTCAAAGCACCAAGATATCTACCATCATCCAGGACGGGAAAGATCTGCTGCCGGGTTTGGAGCAGCATAGGGGCAAGGTCATTGATGCGTGAGTGCGGGGCAACCCAGACGTAGTCGTGATCGGCACAAAGAGCGATGGGTATATTCTCAGGGGAGTGATTTAGCAGACGATCCAGCAGGGAACGCTTACGGACGATGCCAACAACTCGATTCTCGTCCACCAGGGGGCTTTCCACAAAATTGCCCTCAACCATAAGCCGAATCGCTTTAAACAACTCCAAACCTGGTTCTAGCCCGGGAACATGATGCTGTTGGTTGCGCAATAATGTCTCTATAACCATGTTGATCTTCCTCCGAAAAGAATGTCGTTTGATTCGTGCCGTCTAAATGACACATTCCCATTGTGTTGGCAAATTAGATAATTCGTATCGTTCCAATACCTAAATGCTATTGTTCGCTTGATTTAGCGGCATTCTTTAGGGGAAAATAAGCACAAGAACGACCGTGCATTTGGAGAGAACACCCATAACCAATCTCAAAAAGCACTATTCTATACGGTAAAACACTAATTTTGAGTCTCTCCGTCTTTTCATGAATTTTGAATAATTTTCACGAAATTCTTATCTTGGAACGGCTAAAAATACTCCAAAACACGACATCGCGTGATGACGTGATGTGCTATACTATGCGTTCGATATCAAAATTGTATTTTTCAACACAAAGCATTTCTGTGACAGTATTATCGACAGATTAACCGGGGAGGGGTTTGCCATGAGAATCGCACATGACAAGGAGGCTCTGAAAAAAGTTTTACAGGAACTCGAAGAATGTCCCGACAATCCCTGCGTTTCACTATTTATTGCAGGACGACACATTCGCCACCGTCATTCTTTTTCACACGCCAGCCGTTTGGCCGATGAAGCTTACAATATTGTCTCCCATCGCCACGGCCACGCCATGGGCCGGGAATTTAAAGATCGAATCTTTGAATCGTATCTGACCATGAGCTGGAAACGGGATTTGAAGCCCGGATATGGTGTGGGGATTTTTTTGTCGCAAAACATCGCCCGTGCGGCTGCGGTCTACGATCTTAAAAGATCGTTCGTTATGGTTGCCAAGAACTTCCATGTCAAATTGCTTTTCCAAGAAATTCAAAAACCAATTGACCCAAACTGGTTAACGCAAATCACCGGCATAAATCCATCAGAACACCATTCCAATCGCCTTGTGGTTGGATTGGAAGACGTAGCCAGCCAGTTACCCAAAGGTGGCATGCGATCACTTATACTGGCTTCCAACAAAATTCTGTGGGGATTTTGTGATGACAATACCGGTAAAGTTGAGCGCGTCATGAACCCATTTGACACTACCGACGGAGATCTGTTGAACCATTTGTTACTGTGGGCTCGCAAACACACCACTCCGGTCGCCATTATGGATTGCGATGATATGCCCATGGGTAGCCCGGTCGCAGCCATCGTGGATCAAGAAAAAGAGCATGATTTACCGGCGGTCGTATAAAGTAGGTGGGGTCTCGATCAACAGAAGCTAGGTATCATCATCGGATACTGACTTAGCCTCCAGCAATATCCGATAGAGATCACTGCGGGAAAATCCGGCGTCGCTGTACTGCTGCAGTAAGTCTTTCAGGGTTTTCCCCTTGCGATATCCCTTGATGGCCTCATTGCGCAAACTGGCGGCGTCCTGCGGTCGTGTAGCTTCATTATCTTCCATAGTTTCCGAAACCCCGGGGTAAAACATCACCACCAGCTCCCCTTTCATATGATCGTGGGAGCGGGCCCAGACAATAATTTCATGAACACTTCCGGTCAGCGTTTCCTCATGAAGTTTGGTCAGCTCACGGCCGACGCAAATCTGCGCATGAGGGTACATTTTTTCAATGTCCTGCAACGCCTCTTCCAATCGTCGCGGTGACTCGTAAAACACCACAGCGCAGCCAAAGTTTTGCCAGGACTTGATCTCTTTTTGCCTGGCAGACATTTTGCTCGGCAAAAATCCGATGAATAGGAATCGATCGTTTGGCAGCCCGCTGACAGAGACCAAAGCCGACAGTGCAGACGCACCAGGCACAGGGATGACGGGAACACCCTGCCGGCGCGCTTCCGCCACCAGGCGAAATCCGGGATCCGATATGCAGGGTGTACCCGCGTCTGAGATAAGCGCCACTTTAAGTTCATGCTGCACCATACGCTGAACAATGAACGGCGCCTTTTCCTTTTCCACATGATCGAAGTAGGAAATGAATTCCTTCTTGCGGATGCCCAACTTTTCCAAAAGTTTACCAGCGCGACGGGTATCTTCCGCCGCAATCACGTCCGCATCCTTCAGCACCGCCAGGGCACGCTCGGTGATATCACCAAGGTTACCGATCGGAGTCGCCACTATGTAGAGTGCCGTTGACACTTCAAACCATCCTTCTACCGCGTGATTTCTGATTATGGGGGCACCCATAATCCTACACCCCGCAGGGCAAATCCAGTTAAAAAATTTTTACGAACTGGACTGCCCAGCCCCACCGGAATATGCTATCTTCCTAGGGAAGCGACGATGGTCATTGATTCATGCCGGTGAACCGATGACAACAAAAAAGGGAGCCCAAGTCAGTCGTGGTGTGCAAGCCTCGCGTCCTAGACGTTACGAGGAAGCCTAAAGCGCCTTGGGAGGGCACCCACCTATTAGTGGTGGGTTCCCGAGCCGATGATATGGCCATCGCCCGCTTCTCCCTCGATAACCACCTTGAATTACTAGATAAAAAGTCAAGATCTAGGCCCTCACAAAAACACCTTGCGCCCCCGCCAGACTCACGGCTTAATAGGCCTCAGTGTCCCCACCAACTAAAAAAAAGGACCGGACAATCATGCACTTATCCAAGAGAATCGCGGGCCTCAAGCCTTCGCCGACTCTGGCCCTCAACGCCAAAGCCCAGGAGTTGGCGCAGCGGGGAACAAAAGTCATCAATTTTTCGGTTGGGGAACCGGATTACCCGACTCCGCCGGTCGTCGTCGAAGCCGCCATTGACAGCCTTCGTCGCGGTCGCACCAAATATGGAGCTTCTGGGGGTGGCCTACCACTCCGTCAAGCTATTGCAGCCAAGTTACAACGAGACAATCAGTTGACCTATCAGCCGTCCGAGATCGTCGTCGGGATGGGCGCCAAGGAGATTCTATTTCACACCTTCCTGGCCATGTTGAACGAAGGGGACGATGTTCTCCTGTCCGCACCCTATTGGGTGAGTTACACAGCACACGCAGAAGCTGCCGGCGCCCGTTGCATTGAGATCCCCATACCTTCCGATCACCAGGGACCAAGACTGACCCCTGCTATGATCGACGCCCATGCCACACCCAAAACCCGCGCTATTGTCCTGAACTCCCCCAATAACCCTGCCGGTTACGTCATGAAGGAAGGCGAGCTGCGTGAATTGGGCGCCTATCTGAAGCAGAAGGATTGGTGGATCATTTCGGATGAAATCTATGAATACATGACCTTTGGCTGCTCACACCTGTCGCTTCTGCAAGTAGAGCCCTCGTTGCGCGATCGCTTTATTCTGATCAATGGCCTGTCCAAGGGCTTTGCCATGACGGGCTGGCGGGTTGGTTATGCGGCAGCCCCTTTGCCTATGGCGAAGCTGATCCAAAGCCTCCAATCTCATTCATCCACCTGTCTGCCCGGTTTTATCGAGGATGCAGCGGTGGTCGCGCTGCAGCAGGGACCCGGCCTGATGAAAACACATGTGGCGGAACTCATGGCGCGCCGGAACCAAGCTATGGAGGCCCTGAAGCGCATCCCTCGCATATCCATGATTCCGCCGGATGGAGCCTTTTATATATACCTGGATATCAGGGAAGCGCTGGCGCATAGTAAAAAGCCCATGACTTCCATGCAATTCAGCGAACATTTTCTGGAGACCCAGTTTGTGGCCATGGTCCCCGGCGAAGCCTTTGGTACACCGGGGTTTATACGACTATCTTACGCCATCGCCACGGCCGACCTTCTGGAGGGAATCCGACGGCTGGGAGAGGCACTCCATGAGCTAGCCTGAATCGATGCTTCAAAAATTTAATGAGACAGATAAGGAAGGTTCATGAGCGACATGCAAAAGGATACCCTGGGTATCCGGGAAGAATTTGACCGGGAAAGCGCGGCCGTCAGACAGTCTCCCAGTCCCAGGGACGTGGATCAGCTGCGGGTTGCCTATCTGGGGCGCAAAGGCAAGGTTACAGGCCTGATGGAAAAACTCCGTGACGTCCCCAAGGAGGAGCGTCCCGAAGCCGGTAAAATCGTCAATATTCTGCGCCAGCACGTGGAAACGGTCGTGGAAGAACTCAAACTTGCGGCGGCGGAGTTTGACATCGACAAGAAGCTGCGTGACCGACAGCTGGACATAACTCTTCCCGTAAACGAATCCAATGACTCCGGATCACTGCATCCGGTGACGTTAATGCGCCGGGAGCTCCTCAACGAATTCCGACGTCTTGGATTTAGCGTCTTCGATGGCCCCGAAGTGGAGCTAGATTACTACAACTTTTCCGCTCTGAACTTCAAAGATGATCACCCCGCCCGCGATATGCAGGATACCTTTTTCATCAAGGGAAATCCGGGTATGATCATGCGCACTCATACCTCCAATATCCAGGTTCATGCGATGCTGCACCACCAGCCGCCTTTGCGAATGGTGGCGTTGGGACGCACCTACCGCTGCGATTCCGATCTCACCCACACGCCAATGTTTCACCAGATTGAATGCTTCGTGGTGGATGAGCATATCTCCATGAGTGACATGAAGGGGATCATCGACAAATTCCTCAAGGCGATCTACGGAGAAGATCTGTCCACCCGCCTGCGTCCCAGCTTTTTCCCCTTTGTGGAACCGGGTGGGGAAGTGGATCTGCAATGCGTCAACTGCCGCGGTAAGGGATGTCGTATCTGCAAGGAAACCGGCTGGTTGGAGATCGGCGGTCTTGGCATGATCCACCCCAACGTGTTTGAGAAGGTTGGTTATGACAGCGAGCGTTATTCCGGGTTTGCCTTCGGATTCGGCATCGATCGTATGGCCATGCTGAAGTATGGTCTCACCGATCTGCGGCAGCTTTTTGAGGGAAATTTTGAGTTTCTGAGCCAATTTCCCGTTCATCCTTAATTTATAGCAAGGGGGTATTTTACTCCCGCAACAAGAAAGTTGACGGTTATCCCATGCAAATATCTCTCAACTGGTTAAACGACTATATAGCGATCAAAGATCTTCCGATCAGCCAGCTTTGTGAAACCCTGACCAATCTCGGTCTCGAGGTTGAGTCGGTGCAAACCATCACCCCGATCCAGGGCAATCTGGTGGTGGGCAGGATTCTTGAAACCAGCCGCCATCCCAACGCTGAAAATCTCACCCTGTGCCAGGTGGACGTTGGCGCTAGTCAACCGCTACGCATCGTGTGCGGCGCCCCCAATGCACGCACTGGCATCCAGGTTGCGGTGGCTACCGTTGGCTGCGTCTTACCGGGAGATTTCAAAATCAAACCGGCCAAGATCCGTGGCGAGGCGTCCGAGGGCATGCTGTGCAGCGAGGAGGAGTTGGGTATAGGCTCAGGCAGCGATGGCATCATCGAACTTCCCCCGGACCTCAAATTGGGTTCATCGGTGACCGCTTACTATGGACTGGAAGATGTGGCTTTGACCATCGGCCTCACACCGAATCGCACCGATTGCCTCGGTTATCTGGGGTTGGCACGGGATCTGGCGGCAAAACTCGCCCGTCCCTTGTGTACACCCAAAGTTGATGAAGCCTGCTTTACCGGAAAGACCGCCACCAGTGAAAAAGTAAAAATCACCCTTGAAAACCCCAAGGACTGCGGTCGATTTACAGCACTCTATATCCAGAATGTCAAAGCTGTTCCTTCCCCCTTTTGGATGCGGCAACGTCTCGAAACCTCCGGCATGCGACCCATCAATCTACTGGTGGACGTCACTAACTACATTATGCTGGAGAACAGTCACCCCATCCACGCTTATGACGCCAGATATCTGCGGGCTAACAGCTTTATCGTGCGCCGCGCCAAATCCGGCGAAAGCCTCATCACCCTGGATGGCACCAACCGGTCGCTCACGCCCGAAGATTTATTAATTTGCGATGGCGAAGGTCCCATCGGACTGGCCGGCGTGATGGGTGGACAAAACAGTGAAGTTAAAGAGGACACCCAAAATCTGGTCCTGGAAGTGGCGCATTTTAACCCATCCCTGGTGCGCAAGTCTTCCAAAAGAATGGCCCTGCACACGGAAGCCTCCCACCGTTTCGAACGTGGGGTGGACATTACTCAAACGACCCAGGTGGCCAAACGTTTTGCCGCATTACTCCATCAGTGCAGTATTGAACTCAAGAATAAGGGGGTCGACGTTCCCATACCATCCGCCTCTCCAAGCCCCCTCGATGTTTACCCCAACCCACGTCCTCAGTCTCGCGTGAGCCTGCGGCTGTCCCGGGCACGGGCCATCATGGGACTTCCTGAATTGACTAAAGAGCAGTGTGTATCCACACTGGAGCGCCTTGGTTGCAAGGCCGCCGATAGTGGCTCCGACAGCATGACCTTTGAAATTCCGACCTGGCGTCTGGATATTGAAAAGGAAATCGACCTGATTGAAGAAATCAGCCGGGTTATGGGTTTCGAACAAATTCCCTATACGCTCCCCGCCATGAACATCAAACCGATCCCGGAACACGGTTTTATTGATTTCTGTGATCAGGCCCGCATTTCCATGGCGTCCTGTGGATTTGCGGAAACCATCAGTTTTCCCTTTGTCAGCGTGGCGGACCTGGACCACTTGCACCTCCCCGCGTTGCACCCTTTCCGCAGTAACGTCACCCTTGCCAATCCTCTCAGCGAAGACCAGGCCCTGCTTCAGCCAACTCTATTGGCAAACCTGATCAGAGCTGTGGCCAAAAATCGTCGACACGGGGATCAAGGGTCACGATTGTTTGAGGTTGCGCGATGCTTTTATGACTTTAAACACACTCCGATGGATCCGGATTTTTCCGTGTGGGAGCACTTGCCTCAGCAGGGATTTCATGTTCCTCCCAAGGCTGTCAATGACGAACGGCCCACCGAACGCACCATGATTGCGGGCATCATTGACCAACCATGGCAGTCCAAATCGTGGCGTTCCACAGAGGTCCCGGCAACTTTTTTCCATGGTAAGGACGTGATTTCCCGTTGGCTACGAAACTTTGGCCTCACGGAAATCACCTTTAAACCTATTGACACTCACCAGATGCCCTGGCTGCACCCAGGGGCAGCCGCCGCCGTTTTTGCGGATGAAATCTATCTGGGGTTTTTGGGCGAAATTCACCCCCGGGTTGCCCGCAAGTTCGACATTGAAACTGAATTGACGCCAGTGGTTTTCGAATTGGATATGGAGCATGTCTATAAGACATCCGAGCTGGTGACACATCAATACATCACCCCGGCCGAACGTTTTCCAGCGGTCAGTCGCGATCTAGCTTTTGTGGTGAATCTGAAGACGACCCATGCAGACTTTGATGCTGTTTTCCGCGACTTCAAGCGTAAGCGTAACATGCAGCAGTGGCGCTTGTTCGATGTGTACACCGGCCCCAATTTGCCTGAAGATAAGAAGAGTATGGCCTATAGCGTATCGTTTCAATCTCCGAAACGCACGCTGACGGATAAAGAAGTGGATGAAGAACTGACGATGCTGGTGGACTGGATTAAACAAAGTCTGTCAGCAGAACAACGATAACCCGATTCGGGTAGAAAGGTTTTTTTCATGAAAGTTTTGCAAACAATGACCGCCCTCTCTCTGGCTGCTTTGCTGGCTATGCCAGCATTTGCCAAGGACCTGGCCACCATCAATGGCAAAGGGTTCACCGAGGAGCAATATCGCCAGGGTATGGAGCGCTTCGGTGTCAATCCAGACATGGTCAAGAGTAACCCGGAAATACGCCAACAGTTGATGGACCATCTCGTTAATTCGCAGCTCCTGGCGGATGCCGCGGATAAGGCCAAGATTCAAGACTCCAAAGAATTCAAGGACAAGATTGCCGCCGTAAGCCGTGAAATCATGGCCCAGATCTATCTGGAAAATTACATGAAGCAGGAGGCTTCCGAGTCCAAACAAAAGGACTACTTCAGCAAAAACAAAGCTAAGTTTGAGGAAACCGAAGTCCGCGCCTCCCACATTCTGTTCAAGGACACCGACGAAAAAACCGCGCAAGAGGTCATGAAGGAGGTGCAAAAGAAGGGCGTCGACTTTGCAGCCCTGGCCAAAAAACACTCCATTGATCCCAATGGCAAAGAAGGCGGCGATCTGAATTTCTTTAAAAAAGGTCAAATGGTTCCCGAATTTGAAGAAGCCGCTTTTGCCACCAAAAAGGGTGAACTCCATCCCAAGCTTGTCAAAACCCGCTTTGGCTACCACATCATCAAAGTCACGGATCGCAAGGATGGCAAAGACGTCAAGTTCGAAGACAAAAAGGAGATCGTGGGTCGCATGATGAAGAAGGACCTGCAGGATGAACTCTTTAAGAAGCTTCGCACCCAATCCAACGTCAAGATCGACGATGCTGCTCTGAAGGAATTAAAGCTGTAAGGCACCATCCCTTCTCCCATAGATCAGCGAGAAGGATTTCCCGAAATTTATAAAAAAGAGGCTGCTCCACGAGCAGCCTCTTTCCGTTCCAGAAACTCTGGAATTTACGCTGAAAACTCAACCTTCAATCCCGCATTTTTCAATGCGTTCAGATAGTTGGTAACATCTTCATCGGTAACGCCCACATTGCCATCGTTGGTACCATCCATCAGGGCCAAACTCAGATACAGGGATTTACCAACCTGGAAATCAGTTCTATCCGAGTCGCGAATAGCCATCAGGTTATCGGTGACGTCATAAAACAACGTCTGCAATTGCGGCGTAGCGTGTGCGGCATGATCGCCACCATACACACTATGATCTTCGACCGCGAAGAATCCGTAGACCATCAGACGCTTCGACAACTTATTACGAACGGCTTCGGTAAAATAGAACCATACCCGTTTGATACCA